>NZ_JAVKPV010000020.1:0-26111 GCF_040981075.1 Kocuria sp. CPCC 205263
GGCGTGGAGCACGCCGCGGCCTCCCGCGGTGACGACGGCAAGGCCGGGGTGTCGGGCAAGGCGGTCGCCGCGGGCATCGCCGCGGCCGGGGTGGCCGCCGCCGGGGTCGCGGCCGCGGCGAAGAAGAAGGACTCCGGCCCGGACACGGAGCCGGTGACCTTCGAGTCGACCGCACCTCCGGCGGCGCCGGCCGCTCCGGTGTCGCCGGGGGCTCCCGGGGAGACCGTGACCGGGGAGGTCCCGCCGATCCCGCCCGTGGACGAGACGCTCGCCGACGACACCGTCGACGCTGACCCGGGCGTGGACCCCGCCACCCGGCGCATCGACGACCGCCCCGCGGGCGGCCCGCTCTGATTCGTCCCCGTGCACGCACCGGGCCCCGACCGCACGCGGTCGGGGCCCGGTGCGTGCACGGGGCGTCCCGTTCGGCGGGGCGGCCGAACCGGCCGGTCAGCCGGTCACGGCGCCCAGCGAGGCCGAGCGCACCAGCTTGACGTACTTGCCCAGCACGCCGCCCTCGTACTGCGGGCGCAGGGGGGCCCAGCCGCTGCGCCGCCGCGCCAGCTCCTCGGCGTCCACCAGCAGGTCCAGGGAGCGGGCCGCCAGGTCCACCCGGATCCGGTCGCCGTCGCGCAGGAACGCGACCGGTCCGGCGTCGACGGCCTCCGGCGCGATGTGGCCGATGCACAGACCCGTGGTGCCGCCCGAGAACCGGCCGTCCGTGAGCAGCAGGACGTCCTTGCCCAGGCCCGCGCCCTTGATCGCCCCGGTGATGGCCAGCATCTCGCGCATGCCGGGCCCGCCCTTGGGGCCCTCGTAGCGGATCACGAGCACGTCCCCGGCCGTGATCTCCCCGGCCTCCAGGGCGTCCATCGCAGCCTGCTCGCGCTCGAACACGCGGGCCGGACCCTCGAAGACCTCGGCGTCGAAGCCCGCGGACTTCACCACCGCGCCCTCCGGCGCCAGGGAGCCGTGCAGGACGGTGATCCCGCCCGTGCGGTGGATCGGGTTGTCGAGCGTGCGGATCACGTCGCCGTCCAGGGGCCCGGGGTCCAGAGCGGCGAGGTTCTCGGCCACCGTGCGGCCGGTCACGGTGAGGGCGTCCCCGTGCAGCAGGCCGGCGTCCAGCAGGGCCTTCATGACCACGGGGATGCCGCCGTGCCGGTCGACGTCGTTCATGACGTACCGGCCGAACGGCTTGAGGTCCGCGAGGTGCGGGACGCGGTCCCCGATCCGGTTGAAGTCCTCGAGGGTGAGCTCGACCTCCGCCTCGTGGGCGATGGCCAGCAGGTGCAGGACGGCGTTGGTGGACCCGCCGAGGGCCATGAGCACGGTGACGGCGTTCTCGAAGGCCTCCTTCGTCAGGACGTCCCGGGCCGTGATGCCCTGCCGGAGCATCTCGACGACGGCCTCCCCGGAGCGGTGGGCGAACTGGTCGCGCCGCCGGTCCGCCGAGGGCGGGGCCGCGGAGCCGGGCAGGCTCATGCCCAGGGCCTCGGCCACGGAGGCCATCGTGTTGGCCGTGTACATCCCGCCGCAGGCGCCCTCGCCCGGGCAGATGGCCCGCTCGATGCGGTCGAGGTCCGTCCTGCCCATCAGGCCCGCCTTGCACGCGCCCACGGCCTCGAACGCGTCGATGAGGGTGACGTCCTTCTCGGTCCCGTCGGTGAGCTTCACCCACCCCGGGGCGATGGTCCCCGCGTAGAGGAACACCGAGGCCAGGTCCAGGCGGGCGGCGGCCATGAGCATGCCCGGCAGCGACTTGTCGCACCCCGCCAGCAGGACGGACCCGTCGAGGCGCTCGGCCTGCATCACCGTCTCCACGGAGTCCGCGATGACCTCGCGGGAGACCAGCGAGAAGTGCATCCCCACGTGGCCCATCGAGATCCCGTCCGAGACGGAGATCGTGCCGAACTGGAGGGGGTAGCCGCCGCCGGCGTGGACGCCCTCCTTGCAGCCCTGGGCGAGCCGGTCCAGGGAGAGGTTGCAGGGGGTGATCTCGTTCCAGGAGCTCGCGATGCCGATCTGGGGCTTCTCCCAGTCGGCGTCGCCCATGCCCACGGCACGGAGCATGCCGCGGCTGGCGGTCGCGTCGATGCCGTCGGTCACCTGACGGCTGCGGGGTTTCATGTCGGGGCTCATGCGGTCTCTCCCGGGTCGTCGGTGCGCGGTGGGGTGCGTGCCGCGAACCTATCAACGGAACTCGAGGAGCGTCGAGGGGTGTCCACGGCCGGCACGGAAGATTGTGCCCGCCCGGGGGAAGACAAGGGGGCGCCCGTCCTCCTAGGGTGGGAGAAGCAAACGATAAGCAACCTGATCGAAGGAGTCCGACATGCCCGAGGCACCCGTCTCCCAGCACGCCCGCGCGATGGCCGACGACGAGGGCGGGATGCCCGAGCAGCAGCAGACGCCCCCGGGGCTGACCGCTGCCATGGACCCCGTGCCCGACCACGGCGAGGCGTCCTGGGAGGGCAGGGGCCGGCTCCAGGGGCTCAAGGCCCTCATCACCGGCGGGGACTCCGGGATCGGCCGGGCCGTGGCGATCGCGTTCGCCCGGGAGGGCGCCGACGTCGCGATCAACTACCTCTCCGAGGAGCAGGAGGACGCCCAGGACGTGGCCGGGTGGATCGAGAAGGCCGGCCGCACGGCCGTCCTGGTCCCCGGCGACGTGCGCGAGCAGCAGGGCTGCCAGGACATCGTGGACCGGGCGGTCGAGGGCCTCGGCGGGCTCAACGTGGTCGTCAACAACGCGGGCTTCCACTGGGCCCGCGGGGAGGCGGGGCTCAAAGGCCTCGTCGCGGAGGACCTCGAGCGGGCCGTGCGCACCAACCTCTACGGCACGCTCTGGATCAGCCGCGCGGCGCTTCCGCACCTCGGCCGCGGGGACAGCATCATCAACACCACGTCCGTGCAGGCCTACGACCCCTCGGTGTCGATGATCGACTACGCGGCCACGAAGGCCGCGCTGAACAACGTCACCGTCAACCTCGCCGCCGAGCTCGGGCCCGAGGGCATCCGGGTCAACGCGGTCGCCCCCGGGCCCGTGTGGACCCCCCTGGGGCCGGCCACCAAGGAGCCCGGGGCGGTCGCGAACATGGGAAAGGAGACGCCGCTGGGCCGGATCGGCCAGCCCGCGGAGCTGGCCGGCGCCTACGTCTTCCTCGCGAGCCCGGCCGAGGCCAGCTATGTCAGCGGCACCGTCCTCGGCGTCACCGGCGGCATGCCCGTCTTCTGAGCCGCGCCCCCACACCCCTACGGAAGGAGCACCTCGTGCCCAAGACCGGCAAGGACGACCACGCCAAGAAGAGCGAACTGCCCTCCACCCTGCAGCGCTCGGGGCAGAAGGCGCAGGACACGTTCGCCAAGACCTACGACTCCGCGCTCGAGGAGTACGGCGACGAGGAGCGCGCGGCGCGCACGGCCTACAGCGCGCTCAAGCACACCCACGAGAAGGTCGGCGACCACTGGGAGGGCAAGGAGGAGTACGGGCCCTCCGACGAGCACGCCGCGGGCGGCCGCGACTCCCGCGCGGAGACCGCCGGCGGGGTCGACGCGAACTCCTCGAAGGAGCACCTCTACGAGGTGGCGAAGCGGCTCGACGTGGAGGGGCGCTCCTACATGACCAAGAAGGAGCTCGTCGACGCGATCCGGAAGGCCAACGACGCCGCGACGCGACGGGCCCGGGAGACCGACTGACGTCCGTCCCTCAGCCGCCGGTCGCAGGGTCGTTCTCGAAGATCTCGGGCGGGACCGCATGGATGAGCAGCGTCGCGACCACGGGCCGCCGCTCGCCGAAGCCCACGACGTCGGGAATTCCGTCACCGCTGACGTCCGCCAGTCCCCGGGGGTGCCGGTCGGCCCGCCAGCCCTGGTGGTGGCCGAACTCCTCGAATCCCAACCAGGCGGCCGACAGCGTCTCTCCGGGGCCGGAGAAGGAGAAGTACGTCCCTCCGTCACCGAATCCCACCACGTCGGCGCCCTGCCCGGAGGTGGCCCGCTCGACGGAGCGCGGATGACGGTCGACCCGCCAGCCCTGGTCGCGGCCGAAGTCGCGGACCTTCAGGGCTGCGGCGCTGAAGGTGCCGTCGGGGCGGGCGTAGGAGACCCAGGTCCCGGCGTCGCCGAAGCCGACGACGTCGGCCCGTCCGTCGCCGTCCACGTCGGCCAGCTGCCGCGGGTGCCGCTCGACCCGCCAGCCCTGGTCATGGCCGAAATCGCGGACCTTCAGGGCTGCGGCGCTGAAGGTGCCGTCGGGGCGGGCGTAGGAGACCCAGGTCCCGGCGTCGCCGAAGCCGACGACGTCGGCCCGTCCGTCGCCGTCCACGTCGGCCAGCTGCCGCGGGTGCCGCTCGACCCGCCAGCCCTGGTCATGGCCGAAATCGCCCACGCTGAGCACGGGGGGCCTGAGCTCCACGAGGAAGTCGTCCTGGTGGTGCGCCACGGAGACGTGGGTCCCGGCGTTGCCGAAGCCGACGACGTCGGCCCGTCCGTCGCCGTTGACATCCGCCAGTTCCCGCAGGTGCCGGTCGACCCGCCAGCCCTGGGCGACGCCGTAGTCGGCCAGATCCGCCTCGGGGTGGCTGGGCGTGGTGATGACTCCGTTGGGCGCCGAGTAGGACAGGTACAGGCCGTCCTCGCCGAAGCCGACGACGTCGGCCCGTCCGTCGGCGTTGAGGTCCGCCAGCGTCCGTTCGTGCCGGTCGACGCGCCACCCCTGGTCCCGGCCGAAGGCGCTGGCCTTCAGCGTCGCGGGGGAGAAGGCACCGTCGTCCAAGCCGTACCCGACAAGGACGCCGGCGTCCCCGAAGCCCACGGCGTCGGCGCGCCCGTCGCCGTTGACATCCGCCAGTTCCCGCGGGTGCTGGCCGATCCGCCAGCCCTGGGCGTAGCTGAAGTCTCCCGGCTCCGCCGCCGCCGCCGAGGGCTGGACGGCCGCCGCGACGAGCAGCGCCGCCGAGGCCAGTCCTACCTGCAGACGAAGATGCCGCTGACGATCCATGGTGGCCCCCTGTGTCGGTGGGCCCAGCCTAGTTCCGGAGGCTCTGCCGGGCGCCGCTGGGCAACCGTTCGTTGCCGAAGTGCGACGTGCGGCGAGATCACCCTCGGTCGGCGCCCGGGCTCAGAGCACGCCCAGCAGCCCGCGCACCAGCGTGATCGCCCCGCCCAGCCCCGCGAGGACCAGCGCGACCGTGCGCGCCGTGCTCAGGGACACGCGGCGGGCGACGACCCCGCCGATCCGCACGCCCAGCACCACCGTGAGGACCACGCCGGGGGCCACCCACCACGGCGGCATCCCGCCGGTGCCCGCCGCCCCCAGCAGGGTCTTGGTGAGCACCGACAGGGCGCCCATCGTCATGAACACCGGCTGCAGGGTCGCGGCGAAGGAGCGCTGCTCCCAGCGGGCCAGCCGGGAGTGGATCACCATGACCGGGCCGGCCACCCCCGCCGTGGTGTTGAAGAACCCCCCGATCGCCCCGGCGAGCACCGTGGGCAGCCGCCCCGGCCACTCGGGCAGGCGGGGGAGCCCGAACATGGTGGTGAGGGCCAGCAGCACCACGCCGCCCACCAGCACCTGCAGCCAGGCGGCGGGCAGCTCGCGGACCACGAGCGCCGCCGGTACGGCGCCCACCGCCGCGGCCGGGGCGATGAGGGTGAACCGCCGCCAGTCCACGTGGCGCCACACCGAGAGCATGATGAGGAAGCCGGAGACGGTCGTCGTCGCGTTGGTCACGAGCACTCCCGTGGCGGGGCCCAGCAGCAGGGCGAGGGTCGGGGCCACGACGAGGCCGACCCCCGTGCCCGAGACGCGTTGCAGGACTGAGCCCACGAGGATCGCGAGGGCGGCGATGACGATGATTTCCACGGGTCCCATTCTGCGCCCCCGGCAGCCCGGCCCCGGACCGCACACGGGCCCGCCGTGGTGATTCCCGGATTCGATAAGTACCCTTGCTGTCATGAGAGGTCCCCCGCGGGACGCCGCCGGACGAGTGGAGCACCATGAGCATCAGCCGGGACCTGATCGACGACGAGGACGGGCACGGGCCCGCGACCGTCCTCGCCCGGATCCCCCGCTGAGCCGGTGGGTGCCGCCACGGGCGCGGGCCGGCGCGCCGCACCGGTCTCCGCGGAACGGCTCCGGGAGGTCGCCGCGTCCCGCTTCGGCATCGAGGAGTTCCGCGAGGGCCAGCTCGAGGCGATGGTGGCGGCGGCGGCCGGCCGCGACGTCCTGGCGGTGATGCCCACCGGCCACGGCAAGTCCGCGATCTACCAGGTGCCGGGTGCCGCCCTGCCCGGGACCGCCGTGGTGGTGTCCCCGCTGATCGCCCTCCAGCACGACCAGGTCGAGGCGATCAACGAGGACCTCGGGGCGGAGGTCGCCTTCGCGGTGAACTCCGCGGTGGGGGCGCGGCGCGAGCGCGCCGCCTGGGACGCCGTGGCGCGCGGGGACGCGAAGTTCCTCTTCCTCGCCCCCGAGCAGCTCGCCCGGGAGGAGATCACCGAGCGGCTCGCCGCGCACCCGCCGTCCCTGTTCGTGGTGGACGAGGCGCACTGCATCTCCTCGTGGGGCCACGACTTCCGCCCCGACTACCTCGTGCTCCAGGAGGCCGTGCAGCGGCTGGGACGCCCGGCCGTCGTGGCCCTGACCGCCACCGCGTCCCCGCACACCCGGGCCGAGATCGTTGACCGGCTGGGCCTGCGCGACCCCCTGGTCCTGGTGCACAGCTTCGACCGGCCCAACATCGAGCTGCGGGTGGTGCGCCACCACCAGGCCTCCGGCAAGCGCCGGGCGGTGCTCGACGAGGTCTCCGGGCTCTCCGGCCCGGGGCTGGTCTACGTCGCCACCCGCCGGGAGACGGAGGACTACGCCGCCGAGCTGGTCCGGCGCGGCGTGCGCGCCGAGGCCTACCACGCGGGACGCCGGAGGTCCGAGCGGGACGAGGTGCTCGCCCGGTTCCACGGCGACGAGCTGGACGTGGTGGTGGCCACCACCGCCTTCGGGATGGGCATCGACAAGCCGGACGTGCGCTTCGTGGTGCACGCGGACGTCCCCGACTCCCTGGACAGCTACTACCAGGAGATCGGCCGGGCCGGGCGGGACGGGAAGCCGGTCCTCGCCGTGCTGCACTACCGCTCCGAGGACCTGGGGCTCCAGCAGTACTTCGCCGGCGCCGCCCCCGAGCCGGCGGACCTCGAGCCGGTCCTCCGCGCGGTCCGGCGGCACGGGCCGGTCCGGGCCCGCGAGCTGCGCGAGCACACGGGCCTGGGCCCCCGGGCCCAGGCCCGGGCCCTGCACCTCCTCGAGCACAGCGGCGGCGTGCTGGCTCGGCCCGAGGGCTACCGGGCCGTGGACGGGGTCGCGCCGGAGGACGCCGTCGCCGCCGCGCTCGCGGAGGCCGAGGCCCAGCACCGGATCGACCGCTCGCGGATCGACATGATGCGGGGCTACGCCGAGACGGACGGGTGCCGGCGGGACTGGCTGCTCCACTACTTCGGCGAGGAGACCGACGGCTGGTGCGGCAACTGCGACACCTGCGCGGAGACCGGCTCCGCCGCCGAGGCTGCGGAGCGGGCCGCCGCCACCCCGCACGGCTGGGCGATCCAGACCCCGGTCACCCACCGCGAGTGGGGCCACGGGATCGTGATGGGCGCGGAGCCGGACCGGATCACCGTCCTGTTCGACGCGGTCGGGTACAAGGAGCTCTCCCTGCGCCTGATCGAGCAGCACGACGGGCTGCTGGTGCGCGGCTCCGGGGAACGGCCGGATGAGGGACCGTGAGCCCCGACGGGCGGCCGCCGGTCAGCGGACGACCTCGTAGACGGACTTGAGGACGCCGTTGGCGTAGGTCTCGTGCTCCACCAGCTCCAGGGTGCGGAACGTGTCGGTGCTGTCGTCGAAGAGACGGCGGCCCGCGCCGAGCAGCACGGGGAACACCAGCAGGTGGTACCGGTCCACGAGATCCGCGGCGGCGAGGCCCTTGGCCAGGGTGGCGCTGCCGTGCACGAGGATCGTGCCGTCGACCGTGGCCTTCAGCCGCGCGACCTCGTCGAGGGAGCGCAGCACGGAGGTGTTGTGCCAGCGCGGGTCCTCCAGGGTGGAGGAGACCACGTACTTGGGCATGGCGTTGTACTCGGCGAACTCCTCCATCGACGGCCAGACGGGGGCGAACTCGTCGTAGCTGACCCGGCCCATCAGCATCGCCGCCGCCTCCTTCTGCTCCCGGTCCTTGAGCTCGTAGGCCGCCTCGTCATAGGTCACGTGCCGGAAGCTCCAGCCGGCGTGCGGGTGGGGGCCGCCGCCGGGGGAGTCGACGACGCCGTCGAGGGTGATGAACTCGGTGACGATCAGCGTGCCCATGAGGATCTCCTGTCGGTGCGGTCGGCATCCGTCGCTGCGGTTCCCACTCTCGCGCTCCCGCGCGGCCGGGGGAAGGGGGCGGCGCGGGATGACGCGTCCGGCCGGGACGCGGGCCGCACCGCCTCTTGCGCGACCGCCACCCCGGTGGGATCGTCGGCAGGGACAGCGGACGAGCGAGGGCCCGGGAGGCACCCGTGGCGGCGGAGCGGACGACGGAGCAGGTGCGGACCACGTGCTGCGTGGTGGGCGGCGGACCGGCCGGGCTGATGGCCGGGGTGCTGCTCGCGCGGCAGGGCGTGGACGTGGTGGTCCTGGAGAAGCACGGGGACTTCCTGCGCGACTTCCGCGGCGACACCCTGCACCCCTCCACCCTCGAGCTGATGGCCGAGCTCGGCTGGCTCGAGGACGTCCTGGCGCTGCCGCACACCCGCGTGGAGCGGGCCACCGTCTCCCTCGGCGGCGAGACGGTGGTGGTCGGCCGGTTCGACCGCCTGCCCGTGCGCTGCCCGTTCATCGCGTTCCTGCCGCAGTGGGACTTCCTGGACCTGCTCGCCGAGAAGGGCGAGGCGCTGCCCGGCTTCCGGCTGCTGCGCTCCACGGCCGCCGACGGCCTGCTCGTCGAGGACGGCCGGTGCACCGGCGTCACGGCGCACGACGACGACGGGGCACCGGTGCGGATCCGGGCCGAGCTGGTGCTGGCCGCCGACGGCCGCGACTCCGTGCTGCGGGCCGCGGCCGGCCTGGTGCCCAGGGCCTCGACGTCGCGGATGGACGTGCTGTGGTTCCGCGTGCCCCGCCGCGAGGGGCAGGAGCAGCCGCTGTTCAACGCCGGGGACGGCGCGGTGGTGGCCCTGCCGCGCACCGGCTACTGGCAGGCCGCCATGATCGTGCGGGCCGGCGAGCACGACGCCCTGCGCGCCCAGGGACTGGCCGCCTTTCGGGAACGGGTGCGCGCGCTCGCCCCCGGGCTGGGGGAGGGGGTCACCACGATCAAGGACTGGGACCAGGTGAAGCTGCTGCGCGTGCGCGTGGACCGGCTGCGCCGGTGGTGGCGGCCCGGGATCCTGTTCCTCGGCGACGCCGCGCACGCGATGTCCCCCGCTGGGGGCGTGGGCATCAACCTCGCGATCCAGGACGCGGTCGCGGCGGCGAACCTGCTCGGGCCGCGGCTGCTGCGCGGCGGGGTGCGGGCGCGGGACCTCGCGCGCGTGCAGCGCCGGCGGGCGTGGCCGGCGCGCGCCACCCAGCTGTTCCAGCTCGTGCTGGCCCGCCGGCTCGTGCCGGCCCGGACCGGGACGCGGCCGCGGCCCCCGGTGCCGCTGGGCCTCGTCCGGGCGCTGCCGTTCCTGCCCCACCTCACCGGGCGGGCGATCGGCATCGGTCTGCGGCCCGAGCACGTGCGCCCGCTGCCCCGCGCCTGACCGGAGCCCTCCCGCCCGGCCGGCGCGGTGCGCTCAGGGCCGTGGGCTGAGCCGGTCCACCGCGGCCAGGAGGTGCTCCAGGATGGTGTGCCGCCGTGCGCTGCCGTCGGGCAGCAGGCCGATCGACGCGTTGTGGTAGAGCCCGTCGCCCATCTGCTGGACCGCGGTCGCCACCACCGGGTCTCCCACGTCCGCGAGGATCAGCTCGTACCACGCCACCTCGAGCCGCTTCAGGGCGGCCCGGGCGTTCTCGTCCCCGGCCTGGACCAGCCGGGAGGCCACGATCAGGGCCCGGTCCAGCCGGCTGTCCTCGAACAGGGACGTGACCAGGAAGTAGCGCGCGGCCCCGTCCGGCGCCGCCGCCATGGCCTCGAGGTCCAGCTGCATGAGCTCCTCGAGGCGCTGCAGCGTCGCGTCCACGAGGGCCTGGCGGTGCGGGAAGTGGTAGAGCAGGCCCCCCTTGGACACTCCGGCGGCGGCGGCGACGGCGTCGAGGGTCGCGGCGCGCTCGCCGTCGTCGAGGACGATCTGCTCGAAGGCGGCCAGGAGCTTGTCCCGGGCCACGGGTGGGCGGGGCATGTGAGGAAGACCTCCCTGGGTCGGACGTGGTGCCCATTGTGTCAGCTCGCCCATAACTGTACCGTCTAGACGGTACAGTTACTCAGTCTGTCCGCTCCCGATCCGTTCCCCGGAGGTGAACCATGACCACTCTGCTGACGCCCCGCCCCACGGCCGGTGCGCGCGAATGGGCCGCGCTCGCGGTCCTGATGATGCCCGTCCTGCTCGTGTCGGTCGACAACACGGCCCTGAGCTTCGCGCTGCCCACCATCTCCCAGGCGCTGCACCCCACCGGCGCGCAGCTGCTGTGGATCGTGGACGTCTACCCCCTCGTGCTCGCCGGCCTGCTCATCCCCATGGGCTCCCTCGGGGACCGGATCGGCCGCCGGCGGCTGCTGCTGATCGGCGGCACGGGCTTCGCCGCCGTCTCCGCGGCGTCGGCCTTCGCGCCCACCGCCGAGCTGCTCGTGGCGGGGCGGGCCGCCATGGGGCTCTTCGGCGCGATGCTGATGCCCGCGACCCTGTCCCTGCTGCGCAACATCTTCCTGGACCCGGGGCAGCGCCGGATCGCGATCGCGGTGTGGGCCGGCGGCTTCAGCGGCGGCGCCGCGCTGGGCCCCATCGTCGGGGGCTTCCTGCTCAACCACTTCTGGTGGGGCTCGGTGTTCCTGATGTCCGTGCCCGTGCTGCTGCCCCTGCTCGTGCTGGGCCCTCTGCTCGTGCCGGAGTCGCGGGACCCCCGGCCCGGGCCCGTGGACGTGCCGTCCGTGCTGCTCGCCATGCTCGCCATGACCCCCGTGGTCTACGGCATCAAGGCGGCGACGGCCTCCGGGGAGCTCTTCCACGGCCTGCTCAGCGCCGCCTTCGGCGTGCTGGCCGGTGTGCTGTTCGTCCGGCGCCAGGCGGTCCTGGCGCACCCGATGCTCGACCTCGCCCTGTTCCGGCACCCGGGCTTCCAGGGCGGCGTGACCGTCAACGTCCTCGCCAACGTGGGGCTCTACGGGTTCCTGTTCATGCTGACCCAGTACCTGCAGCTCGTGGTCGGGCTGGACCCGATGACCGCGGGGTTCACCATGGTCCCGGGCCTGGTCCTCACGGTCCTCGCCGGCTTCGCGGCCGTGCGCGCCGTGCGGTGGCTGAGCCCCCGGACCGTGATCACGGCGGGGATGCTCCTGTCCTCGGCCGGCTTCCTCGTGGTTACCCTCGCCGACCTCTCCGCCGCCGCCGGCGCCGTGGTGGTCCTCGTGGCCTTCTGCCTGGTGGGCACCGGCATCGGCCTCGCCGAGACGCTGTCCAACGACCTCGTCCTCACGGCGGCCCCGCCGCACAAGGCCGGAGCGGCCTCGGCGATCTCGGAGACCGGCTACGAGGTCGGTGCGGTGCTGGGCACGGCCGTGCTCGGCGGACTGCTGACCGCGTTCTACCAGCGCCACCTCGACCTGCCCGCGGCCCTGGACGCCGGCTCCTCGGCCGCGGCGCACGAGACCCTCGGCGGAGCCGTCGAGGTCGCGGAGGGCGCCGGGGCGCTCGGTCCCGCGGTGCAGGAGGCGGCGGTCGCCGCGTTCACGGCGGGCATGCACTGGACGGCGCTGGTCATGACGGCCGTGGTGGTCCTGGCGGCGTTCACGGTCGCCCGCATGCTGCGGCCGGCCGTGCGCTGACCCGCCCGCCCCCCGGGCCGTCACCTCACCGGGACCCGGCGCCACGGGCCCCGGGGGACGTAGGCTCGGCGGCAGGGGCGGGCCCGGCCCCGGTGTGGAAGGAGTGGTCGCGATGACGCCGCAGGAACTGTTCGAGGACGCCGCCCGCCGCCCGTCCGAGGTGGCGGAGCACGTGCTCGAGGACATCTCGGCGGAGGTGCTGCACACCATGCCGGGCGGGACCGCGAACTCCGTGGCCTGGCTGGTGTGGCACGCGTCCCGCCAGCAGGACGCACAGGTGGCCCAGCTCGCCGGCACGGAGGAGGTGTGGACCGCCGAGGGGTGGAGCGGGCGTTTCGGCCTCGACGTCCCCGACTCCTCCATGGGCTTCGGAGACGGACCGGAGGACGTCGCACGGATCCGCGTGGCGTCCCCCGACCTGCTGCGCGGCTACCTCGACGCGGTGGTCGAGCGCACCGTGGCGTACGTGCACGGGCTCACGGAGGCTCAGCTGGACGACGTGGTGGACCGGTCGTGGACCCCGCCCGTCACCCGTGGCGCCCGCCTGGTGAGCACGGTCGACGACGCCGCGCAGCACCTCGGCCAGGCCGCCTACGTCCGCGGTCTGCTCGAGGACGGGTGGTCGGGGCCCTACTGATCGCCCGTCCCGAGGCGTTTGCGTTTGCATCAAGTCGTCGCATGACAAGGCGCTGATGTGGGGACGGGAGTTTCCTCGGTGGTCAGGGTCCGTTCGCTTAAGCTGATCACGCTGGGTCCCAGCACCTCGAACTCCTGCACGATCTTCTCGTCGCTCGTCGCGACATCCTGGGGGAAAAACCGTCATGCCCCGCGACTCCTCTCGCCGTTCCGCTCGCCCCGCCCTGCGCCAGCGCGCGTCCTCGCCCGTGACCGCGCTCACCGCGTTCTCGGCGCTCGTGGCCGTCAGCGTGGCCGTCAGCGCGGGCATCACCCCGGAGATCGGCGGCGAGCGGGGAACCTCGGCGTTCGGCGCTCCGGCGGCCTCCGCGGAGCGGGCAGCGCAGCCGGACAATCGGTGGACCCTGCTCGCGGCGGGACAGGAGCAGACCACGCCTCCGGCAGGACCGCTGCGGGACGACCGCACGACCTCGCCCGTGCGGGACGGCGGCGCGGGCCAGGGCTCCTGGCGGGCGGGGGCGGGGCGCGGTGACGGGGGGCGCGAGTCGGCCTCGACCGTGCGCCCGGGCCGGCAGGCGCCGAAGCTGTACCAGGGCGAGCTGCCCGTCAACACGATCATCGCGCCGGCCCGTCCCGGCGCCGTCCTGCCCGGTGGGCAGTTCGGCTGGCGGATCGCCCCGGACCGCGGCGGGCGCGAGTTCCACAACGGCACCGACGTCTCCGCCGCGGCGGGCCTGCCGGTCGTCGCCGCCCTCGACGGCGTGGTGACGGCCGTGTTCTGGGACGTCTGGGGCGGCAACCGGGTGGAGGTCACCCACGCGGACGGGATCAGGACCACCTACAACCACCTCGAGGACGTCCGGGTCCGGACCGGGGACCGGCTCGCCGCCTCCGAGCAGCTCGGCACGGTGGGGGCCACCGGCGTCCGGGTCACGGGCCCGCACCTGCACTTCGAGACCTGGGTGGACGGGCAGGCCGTCGATCCGCAGTCCTTCAACTGGGTCGACGGCATGCGCGTCATCCCCGCCTCCCGCAGCAAGTACTCCCTCGAGGTCCCCGTCCCGGACACGGTCGAGGACCCGGCCGCGCAGCAGGCGGAGGCCGGCAAGAAGGCCGAGGCGGCGAAGAAGGCGAAGGCTGCCAAGAAAACCGAGGCGGCGAAGAAGGCCGAGGCAGTGAAGAAGGCCGAGGCGGCGAAGAAGGCCGAGGCAGTGAAGAAGGCGGAGGCCGCGAAGAAGGCGGAGGCCGCCAAGAAGGCCGAGGCCGCGAAGCGAGCAGAGGTCGAGAAGGCCGGAAACGCCAGGCCACCCGTGCAGCAGGCGGAGGCCGCCCCGGCTCCGGCGGCCCCATCCGTGCCGGCCATCCCGGCTGCTCCTCCGGCCGATCTTGACGTGCCCGATCCCGTTCCGGCCCCGCCAGTACTCGAGGAGCCAGAGCTGCCTCCGGTGGCACCCGAGCCCGTGGTGGAGCCCGCACCCGAGCCCGTGGTGAAGCCCGCGCCTCGGCCCGACGTGGAGCCCGAGCTCGAACCGGGAGTCGCCCCGCGGATTCCGGACGCGGAGCGGGACACCGACAAGGACGGGATCCCGGACGTCGACGACGACAACCTGGACGGCGACCTCCTCGACGGCGCCCCCCTGCTGAACCACGAGGACCCGGATCTCGACGGGGACGGCGTCCTCAACGACGCCGACCCGGACCTGGACGGCGACGGCCTGCGCAACGAGGACGACCTGGACCGCGACGGCGACGGGATCCCGAACGACGAGGACGCGGAGCCGGACCGCCCGGCGCCGAAGGCCGCGGCCGAGCCGGCCACCGGCAGGACCGGGACCACCGACCCGGCCGATCCGGCCGGCCCCGCGGAGGGCGCCGGTGCCGCCGGGGCGGAGCTGGACGCCGAGCTCGGGCCAGCCGCCGGAGCGGGCGGGACCGTCCGTCCCTGACGTCCCGCGCGGAGTTATGCAGGCGTGACGAGGTCATCTGCCGAGTCAGGAACGCGGACGACTAGAATTTGCCCCCGGGCCGACGAATTATTTTCGCGCAGGAGCGGGAGCCATGAGCACCACCGACCACGGTGCGCCGGACCACGGGACGACCAGGGCGCTCCAGGAACTCCGGGACCGTCTCGCCGGGGTGCTGGTGGAGCCGGGGGACGCCGACTACGACAGGGCCCGCCGCGTCTGGAACGGCCTGATCGACGCCCGTCCCCGGGCTCTCGTGCGGGCCGGGGACCTCGCCGACATCGACCTGGCACTGGCCACGGCCCAGCGCACGCGCCTGCCGCTGGCGGTGCGGGGCGGCGGGCACGGCGTGGCGGGCCACGGCACGGTCGAGGGCGGCCTGGTGCTGGACCTCGGGCGGCTGCGGGGCGTCGTCGTCGATCCCGCGAACCAGCTCGTGAGCGTGGAGCCCGGCACCACCTTCGCCGCTCTCGACCGTGCCACGGCCCGGCACGGCCTCGCCGTTCCCGGCGGCCTCACCGGCGCGGTGGGCGTGGCGGGACTCACCCTGTGCGGGGGCATGGGGTGGCTGACCCGCAGCAACGGGCTGAGCCTCGACAACCTGGACTCCGCCGACGTCGTGACCGCCGCCGGCGACCACCTGCACGTCAGCGAGGAGGAGAACGCCGGGCTGTTCTGGGGGCTCCGCGGCGGCGGGGGCAACCTCGGGGTGGTCTCATCCTTCACCTTCCGGGCCCGCCGGCTGCCGTCCACCGTGCTCGCGGGGAACCTCCACTACCGCAGGCCGCGCTGGGAGGGCGCCCTGTCCGCCTTCGCCGCGTGGTCGCGCGGTCTGCCGGACGAGATGAACCCGGTCCTCACGTTCGCGATCCCGCCCCCGGCGGCCGGGATGGGCGAGGAGCCGGTGCTGACCGTGGGGTTCAGCTGGGTCTCGGAGGACCACGCAGCCGGCCTGGACGTCGTCGACGGACTGCGGGAGGACGCCCCGCCCGACGCCGAGGAGATGGGCCCGACGCCCTGGCTCGCGTGGCAGGGGGCGCGGGACGGGCTCTTCCCCCGGGGCTCGCACGGCTACTGGCGCAACCTTCCCTTCTCCCGGCTGGACGACGAGGTCGTCGACGTCCTCGTCGGGCTGGCCGCCGGGATCGCCTGCCGGGGCACCGGAATCGACGTCCACCACCTCGAGGGCGCCTTCGGCAGGGTGCCCGAGGAGACCACCGCCTTCCCCAACCGGTCCGCGCGGTACTGGCTGACGGTGCACGGCGTCCGGCGCGACCCGGCCGACGACGAGCACCTCGCAGCCTTCGTGCGGACCGTGCGGGACGCGATGCAGCCGTTCGCCGAGCACGGCGAGTACGTCGGCCTCATGGGGCCCGACGCCGAGCTCGGGGGCGACCCGGTGGAGGCGGCCCGCCTGGCCTACGGGCGGGAGAAGCACCAGCGGCTCGCCGCCCTCAAGGACCGCTACGATGCCGGGAACCTCTTCCGGCACAACCTGAACGTGCTGCCCGGCCGGCCCTGAGCGCACGTCCGGCAGGGCCTCCTGGCGCGGGCTCGTGCCCCGAGGAACCTGCGGCCCCGCCCCGTCATGTCAGGGCGATGTCGATGGCAGCCCTTCCCCGGCCACGGACCCGGCACTAGGGTCGTCAGTCCAGAGACCCCGCGTTCCCGGGAGGCGCCCCGCATGCCGATCTACGAGTACCGGTGCCGGGAGTGCGGCGACTTCGAGGTCCTGCTGGGCATGGGCGCGGCCGCACGCGAGAGCGACTGCCCCGGCTGCGGCTCCGCAGCGCGGCGGCTGATGAGCGCGCCCGGGCTCTCCCGGGCCGGCACCTCCGAGGCCCGGCTGATCGAGCGCACCGAGCGCACCGCCGCGGAGCCCGACGTCGTCGCCGCGCCCCCGCCCGGCTCCCGGCGAGCGACCCGCACCACCGGCAACCCCCTGCACCGCAGACTTCCCCGGCCCTGAGAGGCACACCACCGCAGCACAGCCGCCAAGGAGGCACGTCATGCCGGAGCTCATCTTTCCCCTGGACTCGTCACGGCCGTTCGAGGACCAGCAGCTGGTCGGGCACAACCGGTGGCACCCGGAGATCCCCCCGGTGGCCACCGTGCGACCGGGGGACACGTTCCGGGTGCACTGCCGGGAGTGGTTCGACGGCGCGATCGTCAACGACGACTCCGCCGAGGACGTCCTCAACGCGCCGCTGACGACCGTGCACAAGCTCTCCGGCCCGTTCGCGGTGCAGGGCGCCCAGCCGGGCGACCTGCTCGTCGTCGACATCCTCGACGTCGGCCCCATCCCGCAGGAGGACTCCGGCCCACTGGCCGGGCAGGGCTGGGGGTACACCGGCGTCTTCGCACGGTCCAACGGTGGAGGCTTCCTCACCGACCGGTTCCCGGACGCCTACAAGGCGATCTGGGACTTCCGCGGCCAGACCGCGACCTCCCGGCACGTCCCGGAGGTCTCGTTCACCGGCATCGTCCACCCCGGCCTGATGGGCACCGCGCCCTCCGCGGAGCTCCTGGCCCGGTGGAACGCGCGCGAAGGGGCGCTCATCGCCACCGACCCGGACCGGGTCCCGCCCCTGGCGCTGCCGCCCGAGCCGGAGAACGCCCTGCTCGGCGGGGTTCCCGGCCCCGACGTCGAGCGGGTCGCCGCGGAGGCCGCGCGCACCGCCCCGCCCCGCGAGAACGGCGGCAACCAGGACATCAAGAATCTCACCAAGGGCACCCGCGTCTTCTACCCCGTCTTCGTGGACGGCGCGAACTTCTCCGTGGGCGACCTGCACTTCTCCCAGGGCGACGGCGAGATCACGTTCTGCGGCGCCATCGAGATGGGCGGGTTCATCGACTTCCACGTGGACGTCATCAAGGGCGGCATGGAGACCTACGGGGTCACGGAGAACGCGATCTTCCTGCCGGGCAGGACGGACCCGCAGTACAGCGAGTGGATCGCCTTCTCCGGCACCTCGGTGACCCTCGACGGAGAGCAGCGCTACCTCGACTCGCAGCTGTCCTACCAGCGGGCGTGCCTGCACGCCGTCGACTACCTCACGAAGTTCGGGTACTCCCCGGAGCAGGCGTACCTGCTGCTGGGCGCCGCGCCGATCGAGGGCCGGTTCTCGGGGGTGGTGGACATCCCCAACTCCTGCGCCACGGTCTATCTGCCCACGGCGATCTTCGACTTCGACGTCCGGCCGTCCGCGTCCGGACCGCACCGGGTGGATCCGGGCGCGGGGGCGCCGCACGCGGCCGCGTGAGCTCAGCCGGTCCCGCGTGCGAGGTACAGGTCGACCACGGCGGTGGCCACGTCCTGGCCGCAGGCCGCGGAGGGGTAGCCGGAGCCCAGCACCGCGATGTGGTGGGCGGTCCCGCCCGATACCGTGCGCCCCACACTGTGGGTGTCCCACGCGCCGCCGGCGTCCGGCAGCCACCCGTTCTTGACGAGGGAGTCCGCCGCCCCGGACCCGTCCGCGCGGGCCGCGCCCACGCCCCAGGTCTGGGACGGATGGGTGGGCCGCATCTGCTCCCGCAGCCAGGCCAGGTCCTCCTCGGGCAGCCAGTCCGCCCCGCGGACGACCGTGCCCAGCACGGCCAGCTGGTCGGAGGCGGTGGTCAGGTTGTGGCCCCAGCCGCCCGAGGACCGGGTCGAGCTGACGCCCATGAGGTCGTAGGTCTCGTTGAGCTCGCCCTCCATGACGGAGAGCGTGGGCCCGAGCGCGCCGTAGAGAGCGGTGGTGGACTCGTTGCCGCTCTCGTGGACGCTGTCGCGGATCAGGGCCCGCTGCTGCTCCGTGAGCCGGCCGTCCCGCTCGGCGGCCAGGCGCATGGTGGTGAGGGCCAGCGGGACCTTGGAGAGGCTGGCCTCCATACCGGACACCTCGGGGCGGTGGGCGAAGACCGTGCGGCCGTCCGCGTCCTGCACCAGCAGCCCGATCTCGGCGCCCACCGCTGCGCTCAGCCCGTCCAGCGCGGTGGTCAGGGCGCGCCGGTCGTCCTGTGCCGCAGGCCCCACCGCGGTGGGCAGCGGGCCCGCGGCCGGACCGCAGGAGGTGGGGACGGAGACCGCCGCGGTCGTGGCGGCCGCACCGCCCGGGGCCGCCGGGAGCGCCGCCGCGGGGGCCGGGACGGAGAGTCCCAGGAGGAGTGCGGCGGCCCCCAGGGTGCGGACGGTCCTGCGGTGCTGCGGGTGCGATCGGCTCATGGTGTCCATGCTCTCGCACGGCGTCCGTCCTGCCGAGCCGGGCGGGTCCGCCTCACGCAATGAGACCCCGGTCCGTCCAGGACGTCGGCAGG
The DNA here is from genome assembly GCF_040981075.1 of Kocuria sp. CPCC 205263. Classification (NCBI taxonomy): domain Bacteria; kingdom Bacillati; phylum Actinomycetota; class Actinomycetes; order Micrococcales; family Micrococcaceae; genus Kocuria; species Kocuria sp. CPCC 205263. The sequence continues at coordinate 18,896 of NZ_JAVKPV010000020.1, forward strand.
TGCCCGCCGGAGGGGAGCAGCACGAGCTGGGCCGAGGGCAGCCGCTCGGTGAGGCAGCGCGCGTGGGCGGGAGGCACCACGTCGTCGTCCTCGGCGTGGACCACGACGATCTCGAGGTCGGCGAGCTTCCGGCCCACGGTGGAGGGCAGGGCGAAGCCCTGCTCCTCCACGTCCGGGTGCTCCGGGCACCAGCACGGGGCCGCCACGGTCACGACGCGCTGCAGCAGGGTGGGGATCCGGTGGCAGAGGAAGCGCAGGGCCTCGGACCCGCCGAGGGAGTGGCCCACAATCACCCAGGGCTCGTCCGGGATGGCGCGGACAGCCCGGCCGATCGCCTCCTGCCACTGGTCCGGGTCGGGGTCCTCCGGGCTCGGGAGGTCCGGGGCCACGAGGTCGGCATCGGGCCACTGCCGCCGCACGGCCTCAAGCACCGGGTTGTCGCCGGTGCGGGGCTGGGGCCCGGCACCGTGCAGGAAGAGGATGCGCTGGACCATGGGTCACCTCGGGGACGGGGGAGGTGACGGCGGACGCCGCCTCCACCAGCGTCCCCGCCGCCGCGGCGAGGTGTCAAGAGCGGCGGGAGGCTCCTGGGCCCGCTCCCACGACGTCGAGGCCGGGCCCCTCGAGCCGGTCCAGCGCTGCGGTGCGGCCGGTCAACAGCAGCAGGAGCGCGTCGATGGCGCCCCGGACCTCGGGGCCGCCGCCGGCGTGCCAGTCGACGTCGGTCGCGGTGAGCGTCACCCCGCGCAGTCTCCGGCGCGCCCGGAACGGGAACGGCATGGACCACACCCGGTCGGCGGCCGTGCGCGCGGCCTCCGGGGGCATGGCGTGGTGCCGGCCCAGGGGCAGGGCGATGTCCTGGGTGTGGACGAGGACGTCCAGCAGCGGCTCGCGGACGGTCGTGCCCGGCGGGTGGCGCCTCGAGCCGTCCAGGCGGCGGTAGTCGGCGAGGATCGACTCGACCGGCCGGCGGCCGCGGGCCCGGGCGTCCAGGTACAGGGCGCGGTTGTAGTCCCCGCGGCCCCGCCACAGGGCCGGGACGAGATCGGCGAGACTGACCTGGGGCGAGGCGATGACGTGCGCCGCGACGTCCCGCACCGCCCATCCCGGGCAGAGGGTGGGGTGGTCCCACTCCTCGGGACGGAGCGTCTCGAGCAGGTCCGCCAGCGCGGACCGCTCCCGGTGGACGGCGTCCCAGATGGCGTCGCGGTCCATGATAATCTCCTCCAAATGGTCAGTTTTACTGACTGAATTTTCCGGCGGCGACGGCCACGGTGTCAAGGGGTGGGCATGCACGAGGACGCGGGGACCAACACCGGGCTGCTGCTGTACTACCCGTACCGGGACATGGAGATCCGGGTGGTCGAGGCCCTGCACGCCGCCGGCTTCGCGGACCTCTCCTACGCGCAGGCCCGGATCTTCCAGCGCATCGGCCCGGACGGCACCCGCACGGTGCAGCTGGCGGAGCAGGCCCGGGTCACCAAGCAGACGGCCAGCCTCCTCGTCCAAGCCCTGGAGGAGGAGGGGTACGTGGAGCGGCGCCCCGATCCCGCCGACGCCCGGGCGCGGCTCGTGAGCGTCGCCGAGCGCGGCCGGGCCGCCCAGGCGGTGGCGGCCGGGGTGGTCGCCGAGGTGGAGGAGCAGTGGCGGCGCCGGCTCGGGGCGCGGCGCTATGCCGCGCTGCGCCGGGCGCTCGCCGAGCTGCACGAGGAGCCCGGCGTCCGCTCCTCGCCGGCCGACCACGGGGCGCCCGGCTGACCCGGCAGCGCCCGGCCGACCACGCGGCGGCGTGGTCGGCCGGGTGCACGGGGGTCGCGGGGGCGCGCCGTGGTCACCCGGTGGCGCGGCGCGGCCGTCGGGACACAATGGGACCATGACCGACGCCGCTCACCCCTGCCCGCCGGAGGACCCCCGCACCTGCCGCGCCTACTGGACCGTGGAGCCCGGCCGGGGAGAGCTGCGCACCGCGGAGCTGCCCGTCCCGGGCCCCGAGGACGTCCTGGTGCGGGCGCTGCGCTCCGGGGTCAGCCGCGGCACCGAGTCGCTCGTCCACCGCGGCCTCGTCCCGGCGCGCGTGCACGGGCGGATGCGCGCCCCGTTCCAGGAGGGGGACTTCCGCGGCCCCGTGAAGTACGGCTACCTCTCCGTGGGCGTCGTGGAGCAGGGGCCGGAGGACCTGGTGGGCCGGCGGGTCTTCAGCCTCCACCCCCACCAGGACCGCTACGTGCTCCCGGCCTCCGCCGTGACAGCGGTGCCCGACGACGTCCCCTCCGGGCGCGCGGTGCTCGCGGGCTCGGTGGAGACGGCCGTCAACGCGCTGTGGGAGGCCGCGCCCCGCTTCGGGGACCGCGTGGCCGTGGTCGGCGCCGGGATGATCGGCGCGTGCACGGCCGCGCTGCTGGCCCGCTTCCCGCTGGCCCGGCTGCAGCTCGTGGACCCGCAGCCGTCCCGCGGGGAGCTCGCGGCCCGGCTCGGCGTGGAGCACGTGCTGCCGGAGGACGCCGCGGGGGAGTGCGACGTCGTCCTGCACGCCTCCTCCACCGCCGCCGGCCTGGCGCGGGGGCTCGAGCTGCTCGGCGACGAGGGAGAGCTGATCGAGCTGTCCTGGTACGGCGACGAGGACCCGGCCGTCCCGCTGGGCGCCGACTTCCACGCCCGCCGGCTGCAGCTGCGCGCCAGCCAGGTGGGCGTCGTCGCCCCCGCCCGCCGGGCCCGCCGCACGACCGCCGACCGGCTCGCCACCGCGCTGGACGCCCTCCGGGACCCCCGCTTCGACGCCCTGCTCTCCGGGAGCTCCTCGTTCGAGGAGCTGCCCGCCACGATGGCGCGGCTCGCCGCAGGGGCCCCGGACGTCCTGTGCCACGTGGTGCACTACGACTGAACGCCCCCACCGACCCGAGGAGCTCCGTGTTCACCCTGACCGTCCGAGACCACATGATGATCGCCCACAGCCTGCCGGACCCGTTCTTCGGCCCCGCCCAGAACCTGCACGGGGCCACCTACGTCGTGGAGACCACCTGGTCCCGGCCGGTCCTCGACGAGCACGGGGTGGTCATGGACATCGGCGTGGCCAACGACCTGCTCGCGGGCGTCCTGGACGGGCTGCGCTACCGCAACCTCGACGAGCACCCGGACTTCGCGGGCCGGCTGTCCACCACGGAGGTCCTGGCCCAGTACGTCGCCGAGCGGCTCGCGGCGGGGGCGGCGTTCGTCGAGGGGCTCGAGCGACTGACCGTCACCCTCCGGGAGACCCCCGACGCCTGGGCCTCCTACACCCTCGAGCTGCCCGTGCTCAGCGAGCGCGGCGGGCCCGCCCCCGCCCGGTGAGCACCGCGCGCGCGGGCATCGACGTGGTGGTGCCCGACGACGGCGGGCGGCCCACCGGCGGCTCGCTCTACGACCGCCGGCTCGCGGCGGCGCTGGACGCCCTGGGGCGCCCGGCCCGGCTCGTGCCGGTGGCCGGGAGCTGGCCCGCGCCGGACGGCGCCGCCAGGGCCCGGCTGCGGCGCGCGCTGGGCGCACCGGCCTCCGGGCGGGCGGTCGTCCTCGACGGCCTCGTGGGGTGCGCCGCACCGGAGACGGTCGACGACGCCGTGCGCTCCGGGGTGCCCGTGCACTTGCTCGTGCACCTGCCCCTGCCCGCCGAGACCGGGGTGGACCCCGCGGCCGCCACGGAGCTCGCCCGGCGGGAGGCGGCCGCCCTCGCCGCCGCCACCGGCGTGCTGGCGCCCAGCGCCTGGGCGGCCCGCGACCTCCTCCGCCGCTACGGCACCGCGAACGCCGTCGTGGCCGAGCCGGGGGCCGAGCGCGGACCGGTGGCCGCGGGGTCGCATCCGCCCCGGCTGACCTGTCTGGCGTCCCTGACCCCGCGCAAGAACCAGCGCCTCCTGCTGGAGGCCCTCGCGCCGCTGACCGCCCTCGGCTGGATCCTCGACCTCGTCGGCCCCGAGGGCGACCCCGAGCACGTCCGCACTCTGCGCGCCGCGGTCCGGGACCTCCCCGATCCGGGGCGCGTGCGCTGCCCCGGTCCCCTCCAGGGCGCCGCGCTGACCCGGCAGTGGGCGCGCACCGACCTGCTGCTGCTGCCCTCCACGACCGAGACCTACGGCATGGTCGTCACTGAGGCGCTCGCCCACGGCGTGCCCGCGGTGGTCGCGGCCGGCACCGGCGCGGTCGAGGCCCTCGACGGCACGCCGGGACCCCCGGGCGCGCCCGGCGCCGGCATCCGGGCCGGTGCCGCCCTCGACCCCGCCGACCCGTCCGCCTGGACCGAGGCGCTGCGCGACTGGCTGACCGGCCCCGTCCTGCGCGCGCAGTGGCGGGCCGCCGCACTGGCCCGCCGCGACCACCTGCGAGGCTGGACGGACACCGCCCGCGACGTCCTCGCGGCGATCGGCCCGTTCCCCGCCCCGCCCTCCGACCCGTCCGACCCCCTCGGGCGCAGTCCCGACCAGGACCACGACAGCACCAGGAGACCGTCATGACGAACCACTCCGCCCCCGACCGTCCCGTCGCCGGCGACTGGCTGGCCCTGCGCGAGCCCGCCGACGCCGCGGCCCGCGAGGACTCCCTGCCGCTGATCGCCCGAATCGTGCGGCACTGGGAGCAGCTGCCGCGGGCCGCGGCCCCCGGCGCCGCGAGCACCGAGCCGGTCGTGGTGGTGGACCTCGGCGCCGGGACGGGCGCGAACCGGGCTTGGCTCGCCCGGCACCTCCCCGGCCCCCAGCGCTGGATCCTGCTCGACCACGACCGCGAGCTGCTCGACCAGGCCGTGGCCGCCGCCCGGGCGGAGGGGGCCGACGTCGTGCCCGTCCTCGCCGGGATCGAGGAGCTCGGCCGGGTGCTCGCGGAGCACCCGGCGGCCCGCCGGCTCGTGACGTGCTCCGCCCTGCTCGACCTGCTGACCCGGCAGCAGCTCCGGGACCTGGCCCGCGTGCTCGCCGAGGAGTCCGTCCCGGCGCTCCTCGCCCTGACCGTCGACGGCGAGGTCCTCATCGACCCGCCCCACCACCTGGACCCCTCGGTGCTGGGCGCCTTCGAGGACCACCAGCACCGCGGCGAGCTCGCCGGGACCGACGCCGTGCGGCTGGCCGCGGAGGCCCTGCAGGAGCGCGGCATGGTCGTGGACGTGACGCCCACCCCCTGGTGGATCTCCGGCCAGGCGTGGGCCCGGCCCCTCCTGGAGCGGTTCCTCGCCGACCGCGCGGACGCCGCCGTGGAGCACCGCCCGGACCTCACGGCCGAAGCCCACGCCTGGCTGCGGACCCGCCTGGTGGACTGCGCCCGCGGCCGGCTGCGGGCCACGGTGGGACACGCGGACGTGCTCGGCCTGCCGCCCGTCAGCTGAGGCCGCGGGCGCACCGCTCCAGCCACAGCACGTCCCGGCCGAAGGACACCAGCAGCAGGACGAGCGCCACGACGGTGGCCGTGACGGCCAGCGGCAGCGGGATCAGGGGGACCAGCGCGCCGAGCAGGACGCCGCCCTGGATCCCCGCCACCACCCGCCGGTACGAGGAGAAGGGCAGCTCGCGGCGCCACACCGGGCGCACCCGCAGGCCCAGCAGGAAGAGGTAGCGCAGGGCGCCGATCACCACCACCCACCACGCCTCCGGCAGCCCGATTCGGGCCGCGACCGCCACCGAGAGGAACAGCAGCAGCACGGCGTCGACCTCCTGGTCGAACCGGGCCCCGGCGCGCGTGGCGGTCCCGGTGCGGCGCGCCACCCACCCGTCGATCCCGTCGAGCAGCCACGCGGGCAGCGCGACGGCGAACACGGCCCAGCACCAGGCGTCGGCGGGCCGGCCCCCGTCCTGCCCCAGCACGGGGGCCAGCCCCACGGGCAGGAGCGCGGCGGCCAGGGCGACGAGCACGGAGCGGCCCACGGTGACCCGGTCGGCGGGGCCGTAGGGCTCGCCGCGGCGGCGCACGGTGCTGCGCACCACCGCGCCGAGCACGGCGAGACCCAGCAGCACCGAACTCAGCAGCACGGGGAGCGCCGCGTCCGCCAGGAGGAGGAGCGCCGCGAGGGCTCCGCCCAGCACCACGAGGGCGAGCAGACCGTCCCGGCGCGCCGAGGGGCGCGGGCCGGTGGAACGAGCCAGGGGCATGCGGTCGCCTTCCGCGTCGGGGGTCTTCATCCTGGGCGGGCCCGGCCCGCCGCGTCAATCCGGGCGACGTCGGGCGGTGGCTAGACTGCGCCCATGCCCGCCGAGACCACGCCCGCCCCCACGCGGCGGCGGCCCGTTCTCCGCGTGCTGCTCGCCGCCGGGCAGGCGGTGGCCGGGCTGGTGCTCCTCGCCATGCTGTTCCGCGTGCTCGGCACGAACGCGGTCCGCAGCGCCGTCGGGATCCTCACCCCCGCCACCGTGGCGCTCGCCCTGGGCGCCGGGCTCGTGGCCACCGCGGCCCAGGCCCAGCGCTGGCGGCTCGTGGCCCGCAGCCGGGCCACGCCGATCGGCTTCCGGGAGGCGCTGGGCGAGTGCTGGGCATCCGGGCTCGTCAACCTGCTGCTGCCCGGGGGCGTGACCGGGGACGCCGTGCGGGTGCTGCGCCGCCGCCGGCGCGGCGACAGCTGGCCCGGCGCCGGCGGCTCCGTGCTGGGCGAACGGCTGGCGGGGACGTCCGTGCTCCTCGCGGCGGGGGTCGTCCCGGCCCTGGCGGTCGGCGCCTGGCTCGCCGCGGCCCTCGGCCTCGGGGCGCTCGCCGTGGGGGCCGTCGCCTGGCGCTCCACGAGCGGCGCCCCGGCACGGGACCAGGCCGGGGTGTGGGCGCTGTCCGTGCTCGCCTGGGCCTGCTACCAGGGGCTGTTCCTGCTGGCGGCCGTGCGCACCGCACCGCAGGAGACCCTGGCGAACCTGTGGGGGACCACGGTGCTGGGCCTCGCCGGGATGTCCGTGCCCGTCGGGGTGGGCGGCTGGGGTCTGCGGGAGGGGATCACCACCCTGGCCGCGATGGCCCACGGCCTGCCCGCCGGGACCGGCTTCGCGATCTCGATCGGCTACGGGCTGCTCGCCCTGATCTCGGCCCTGCCGGGAGCCGTGGTCCTGGCGGGCTGGCTGCTGCCCCGGCGCGCCGGCTCTCCCCGCGCCGGCTCTCCCCGCGGCTGACGAGCCGGTCGCCCGGCGTCGGGAGGCCCGTGGTGCGCGTCAGCCCCCGATCGCGCTCATGGGGCGTTCCGGTTGGACGTAGTCGGGGGAGTCCAGGCCGGTGTGGTCCA
>NZ_JAVKPV010000045.1:0-749 GCF_040981075.1 Kocuria sp. CPCC 205263
CCATCGGCTACCTGGTGTCCCGCGGGCTGGCCAAGTCCGGCAGCCGCGAGTACTACACCGCCTGAGCACCCCTTCCGGTCTGCGGCGATCCGGGTCCTGTTCCAGGGCTCGGATCGCCGCAGACCGCGGGCAACGCATCACACCTCACCGCACGACATGAACAGGACGCCTCATGACCACCACTGATCGATGGATCCACGACCTGGCCCGGGTGCGTCCCGGGGACCGGATCGAGGTGTGGGATGAGCAGCACCTGCGCCATGCCGGCACGGTGAGCCAGGTGGCGGCCCACCTGGGTGTGCTGTGGGTGCGCGAGGCCAGCACCGGGCTGCCCCGGATGGTTCCCACCGAGGGTCACCGCCTGCGCCACGCCTCGGCAGCCCACGCCGCCTGAAGCGGTCGCAATCCTCCGGTCACCGGTGCGTCCCCGTCGGCGGAAGCCTCCGGTCGGGGGAGGCACCAGAACGAGCTGTCATGCCCGCCTCGGCCCGGCCACCCCGTGCCGAGGCGGGCATCACCACTTGTGAAGGCCCCCCACGTCGTCAGAGTCCCGACCCGGCGCAGCCACCGCACCAGAAGCGGCGCCGGCTCCGCGACCATTCACCGGCTGCCCGGCCCCGTGCAGCCAGGCCACCGTTGACCAGTAGGGCCACTTTTCGTGCGAGAAATCACCGGCTATCGATGCCGCCGCGACAGCGTCTGGTGCCCAGTGGACTCGCCCGGCCCCGCTGGGCCCAGGAGGACCTCAT
>NZ_JAVKPV010000021.1:0-23246 GCF_040981075.1 Kocuria sp. CPCC 205263
AGCCGCGGCAGTCCCAGGGAAACACTCATGTCACCGCCTCGGTGGTCGTCTCCGGCCCGCACGGTGCTCGGGGGGCGCCGGAGCCGCGGCGGCACCGAACCGCCCGAGCAGGTCGGCGGCGACGCTGATGGCGATCACCGCCGGGGCCTTGCCCGGGATGCCGGGGAGCCCGATGGGACACGCGATGCGCTCCAGCGCGGCGTCGGAGTGCCCCTCCGCCCGCAGCCGCGCCCGGAACCGCGACCACTTGGCCCGGGAGCCGATCAGGCCCACGCTGCCGAGGTCTTCCCGGCGCAGCGCGGCGTCGCACAGCACGAAGTCCTCCGCGTGGTCGTGGCTCATGATCAGCACGTGCGCCCCGGCCGGCAGCCCGGCCAGCACGTTCTCCGGGACGGGGCTGTGGTGGAGGCGGACCTGCGCGGTCCCGTCGGTGACGTCGGCCAACCGGGCGGGGGCCAGCTGACCCTCCCGGCTGTCCACCAGGTGCAGGTTCAGGGGCAGGCGGGACAGCACCCGGGCGAGCTCGTGACCCACGTGGCCCACACCGAACACGGCGACCACCGGGCGGGCGCCCTGGGGCTCGAGCAGCACGCTGACCACGCCTCCGCAGCACTGGCGCCCGTGCTCCACGGCGGCGTGCTCGTTGAGCGAGAAGGTCATCGTCTCCGGATCCGCGGCCCCCGCAGCGAGGAGGACCCGCGCCCGCTCGACCACGGTCGCCTCGAGGTTGCCGCCGCCCACGGTGTCCCACGCGGCGGACTCGGACACGACCATCTTGGCCCCGGCCTCCCGGGGGGCGTGCCCGCGCACCTCCGTGACGGTGACGAGCACCCCCGGCGCGCCCTCCGCGCGCAGGTGCTGCAGGGCGTCCAGCCAGTCCACGTCAGCGCGCCGCCGGAGCGGCCGGAGCGGCCGAGGCGGCGACGTCCGCCACGGGCAGGGCGCGGCGCGCCTCCTGGACCGCCCAGAACACGGCCTCCGGGGTGGCGGGGCTCGCGAGCTCGGTGCTCCGCCCGCCCGGCCCGAACGCGGCCGCGGCCTCCCGCAGCGCCTCGCGCACGCTGAAGGCCAGCATGAGGGGCGGCTCCCCCACGGCCTTGGAGCCGTAGACGACGCCGCTCTCAGTGGCCTCCTCGAAGAGGTGCACGTTGAACTCCTCGGGCATCTCCGAGAAGCTCGGCAGCTTGTAGGTGCTCGCCGCCTGTGTCGCCAACCGGCCCCGGTGCGGCCCGTCGGACTCGTCCCAGCGCAGCTCCTCGAGCGTGAGCCAGCCGGCGCCCTGGACGAACCCGCCCTCGATCTGTCCCACGTCGATCAGCGGGGAGAGGCTGTCGCCCACGTCGTGGACGATGTCGGTGCGCAGCAGCCGGTACGCGCCGGTGAAGCCGTCGACCTCCACCTCGGAGACGGAGGCGCCGTAGGAGAAGTACTTGAACGGCTCGCCCTGCATCCGGGCGGCGTCCCAGTGGAGCCCCTCGGTGCGGTAGTAGCCGCCGGCCCACAGCGAGATCCGCTGGAAGTAGGCGTCGTGGGCGAGTTCGGCGAAGGACATCTCCCGGTCGGAGAAGCCGATCCCGGTGACCGTGCCGTCGACGAACCGGACGTCGTCGGGGTGGATGTCGAACTTGCGGGCGGCAACCTCGGCCAGCCGGTCCCGGATCTGCTCGCACGCGTTCTTGACGGCCCCGCCATTGAGGTCCGCCCCGGAGCTCGCGGCCGTCGCGGAGGTGTTGGGCACCTTGTCCGTGCGCGTGGGCGCCAGCCGGACGGCCTCCAGCGGCACCCCGAGCGCGGTGGCCGCGACCTGGCGCATCTTGGTGTGCAGGCCCTGGCCCATCTCGGTGCCACCGTGGTTGATGAGCACGGACCCGTCCTTGTAGACGTGCACGAGCGCACCGGCCTGGTTGAACGCGGTGAGGTTGAAGGAGATGCCGAACTTCACGGGGGTGACCGCGAGCGCGCGCTTGGTGTCGGGGTGGGCGGCGTTGAACGCGGCGATCTCCTCGCGGCGGCGCTCCACCTCGGCCCGGTCGAGCAGCTGGGTCCAGATGGTGCGCAGCCGCTCGGCGTGCCGGACGGGCTGGCCGTACGGGGTGGCCTGGCCGGGGACGTAGAGGTTGCGGTGGCGCAGCTCCGTGGGATCCAGGCCGAGCAGCGGGGCGCAGCGGCCCATGACCTCCTCGATCACCAGCATGCCCTGCGGGCCGCCGAAGCCGCGGAACGCGGTCTGGGAGGTCTTGTGGGTCTTCGCGATCCGGCCGTGGACCTGCACGTGGGGGATCCAGTAGGCGTTGTCGATGTGGCACAGCGTCCGCTGCAGCACGGGCTCGGAGAGGTCCAGGCTCCACCCGCCGTCGCTGGTGACGGTGGCCTCCAGGGCCTGCAGGTGGCCGCCCTCGTCGAAGCCGGCCTCCCACCGGGCGTGGTACGGATGACGCTTGCCGGACAGGGTGAGGTCCTGGGTGCGGTTGAGCCGCAGCCGCACCGGCCGGCCCGTCAGCACCGAGCCGAGGGCGGCGACGGCGGCGTAGCCGTGCGGCTGCATCTCCTTGCCGCCGAACCCACCGCCCATGCGCAGGCACTGCACGGTGACCTCGTGGCTGTGCAGACCCAGGACGTGGGCGACGATCTCCTGGGTCTCCGTGGGGTGCTGGGTGCTGCAGTGCACCAGGACCTGCCCGCCCTCGTCCACGTAGGCGAAGGACGCGTGGGTCTCCAGGTAGAAGTGCTCCTGGCCGCCGAACTCGAACTCCCCGCTGAAGCGGTGGGAGGAGCCGGCCAGCGCCGTGCCCGTGTCACCGCGGCTGACGGTGGGCTGACCGCCCTGGAAGCTGCCGGCCTCGACGGCCTCCGCCACGGTGACCAGCGACGGCAGCGGCTCGTAGTCGACCTCCACGGCGTCGGCGCCCAGCCGGGCGGCCTCCTGGGTCTCGCCCAGCACCCAGCACACGGCGTGCCCGTAGAACATGACCTCGGCGGGGAACAGCGGCTCGTCGTGCTTGGTGCCGGCGTCGTTGACCCCGGGCACGTCCGCCGCGGTGAGCACCCGGACCACCCCGGGGACCGCCAGGGCCGGGGCGGTGCGCAGGTCCTGCACACGGGCGTGGGCGTGCGGGGCCTGCACGGGCCAGGCGTGTAGCACGTCCTGGTGGCGCACGATGAGGTCGTCGGTGTACAGGGCCGTGCCGGTGACGTGCAGGGCGGCGCTCTCGTGCGGGACGGGCACGCCCACCACAGGATCGACGGGGCGGTCGGCGAGGGACTTCAACGTGACACCTCCAGATCGGGGGCGGGCGCGTGCTGCGCCCAGAACTTGAGCAGGGCCTGCTCGAGCATGGCCGAGCGGTAGTGGGCGCTGGCCCGGTGGTCGTCGATCGGGGTGCCCTCCCCGGCCAGTGCGGCCGCCGCGGCGACGACCGTGTCGCGGTTCCACGGCGCCCCGTCGAGGAGGCGCTCCGCGCCGTGCGCCCGGATCGGGGTGGCCGCCACGCCGCCCAGGCCGATCCGGGCGGAGGAGACCGTCCCGGCGTCCACCTGCACGGCGATGCCGACGGCCACGCTGGAGATGTCGTCGAAGCGCCGCTTGGCGATCTTGTGGAACCCGCTGTGCCCGGCGAGAGGCAGCGGGATCCGCACGGCGCGGATGATCTCCCCGGGGCTGCGGACGCTGCGCCGGTACCCCGTGTAGTACTCGTCCAGGGGCACCTCGCGCTCGCCCCCGGCGGAGGCCAGCACCACGGACGCGCCCAGGGCCAGCAGGGCCGGGGCCGAGTCCCCGATGGGCGATCCGGTGCCGAGGTTGCCGCCGAACGTCGCGGCGTTGCGGATCAGGCGGGAGGCGAACTGCGGGAAGAGCTGGTCGAGCAGGGGCACCCGTCCGGCGAGGCCGCGCTCGACCTCGGACAGGCTCAGGGCCGCACCGATCTCGATCCGCTCCTGTCCCACCTCGAGCGTGCGCAGCTCCTCGAGCCGGTCCACGGCGAGGGACAGCGGCGGACGGGTGTGGCGGATGTTGACCTCCACGCCCGCGTCCGTCGAACCGGAGATCAGCTGGGCCCCCGGTTCGCGCTCCAGGTGCTCGAAGAGCTCGTCCAGGGAGCCGGGGCGGACGAACCGTGCGCCGTCGGCCTCCACCCGGGTGGGCGGGGCGGGCTGCGCGGGCCGCTCCTGGCGCCGGAGCAGGGGGTCGGCGTCGGCCGGAGCCCCCAGGGCGTAGGCAGCGTCGCGGATGGGCCGGTAGCCGGTGCAGCGGCAGAGGTTGCCGCTCAGGGCGTGCAGGTCGAAGCCGTTGGGCCCGCACTCGTGGCCGGCCGCGTGCTCCTCGCCGGTGACCGCGGTGCCGGTCTGCGCCTCGTCGGCCGCGCCGGAGGTGCCGCGCTCGGGGCGGTAGTACTCGGCGGCCATGGCGCAGACGAACCCCGGCGTGCAGTAGCCGCACTGGGAGCCTCCCCGGAACGCCATTTCCTGCTGGACGGGGTGCAGCGCCGCCGGCGCGCCGGCCCCGGGGGCGGCCCCGAGCCCCTCGGCGGTGACGACCTCCTGGCCGTCGAAGGCGACGGCGGGGGGCAGGCACGCGTTCACCGCGGTCCACCGGCTGCGCCCTTCCCCGTCCGGCCGGGCGACCAGCACCGCGCAGGCACCGCACTCGCCCTCGGCGCAGCCCTCCTTGGCCCCGGTCAGTCCCTCGCCGCGCAGCCAGTCCAGCAGCCGGGTGTGCGGGCCGAGCCCGTCACAGCTCCGGGTACGACCGTTGACCGTCACTCGGATGTCGCTCATGCCTGCTGCTCCTCGGTGCATGCCACTGGCCGCGACCTGGAGTCAGGTGGTTCCCTGGGGGTACCGGGAGCTCTCTGGCGGCGGACCAGCGCGATTCGTCGTTGCTCGCCCGGTAGATAGTCCGCTTCAGGACCCGCCGTAGGCTGAGTCACACCATAACCACGCCGTGACGGGGCCGCAAGAGTTCGGGCGCCACGACCGGGCCACGGCGGATCTGGAAGAATTCTTCCACAATGTGTTGTACCTCACGTCCAACTGCTCTACGTTGGCCTCAGCCACAGGCGGGTCCCGTTCGATCGGGACTATCTACCGGGCATGATCTGACAGCCGGGTGGGCCCGCCGACGGACATCTGCCGTTCCCCGGGTCCCCCCCACGATCCGTGAGGACCTGAGCAGCATGTCGACCGTTCACGAAGAGACCACGCACCTCCAGACCCACCTCCAGCACGCCGTCGACCTCGCGGCGGAGAACGCCGCTGTCGACGGCGGACCCTTCGGGGCCGTCGTCGTGACCGCGGACGGGCGGGAGTTCCCCGCCGTCAACCGCGTGACGGCGGACCACGACCCCACGGCGCACGCCGAGGTCATGGCGATCCGCAGCGCCTGCCGCGCGCTGGGGACCTTCGACCTCAGCGGGGCCGTGCTCTACACCAGCTGCGAACCGTGCCCGCTGTGCCTCTCGGCCTCGCTGTGGGCCCGGCTGGCCGCGGTGTACTTCGCCGCCGACCGGCACGACGCCGCGGCCGGCGGATTCGACGACGCCGAGTTCTACGAGTTCTTCGCCCGGAGCGCGCAGGAGCGTGACCGGGCCCTGCCGGTCCGCCACGTCCCGCTCGCCGCACGCATCGAGCCTTTCCAGGCGTGGGCCGGCAACGCCCACCGCACCGAGTACTGAGCCGACAGCCCGCCGCCCCCGGTCGGCTTCCACCGGGACCACCAGATCTGGACACTTCACGGGAGACCCGCCGACAGGGGCCGGGCCCGGGAAAAACAGAGGATCGCCGGACCTTGCGCAGCAGAGCCGACGCCTGCGCGCTGAAGGAGGCACCTTCCATGTCATCGACCACACCCGGCCGTCCGGCCGCAGCCCGCACGACCGCGGACCGCACGACCGCAGCCCGCACGATCCGCCGTGGGCGCCCTGCGCGCCCGGCGCACGCGCCCGGACCGGAGGACGAGCGGCTGCCGCTGGGGCGCACCACCGCCTACGGCTTCCAGCACGTCCTCACCATGTACGGCGCCATCGTCGCCGTCCCCCTCATCATCGGGCAGGCCGCCGGGCTCTCCGGCGAGGAGATCGCCCTCCTCATCAGCTCCTGCCTGCTCATGGGCGGGGTCGCCACCGTCCTGCAAAGCTTCGGGGCGCCCTTCCTCGGCTCCAGGCTCCCGCTCGTGCAGGGGGTGTCCTTCGCCGGGGTCGCACCCATGCTCGCGATCCTGGCCGGGGGCAACGACCTGACCACCATCTTCGGGGCCGTGATCGTCTCCTCGGTGGTGGGCTTCCTGCTCGCCGGCGCGTTCTCCCGCGTTCTCCGGCTGTTCCCGCCGGTGGTCACCGGAACGGTCATCACGGTCATCGGCATCTCCCTGCTGCCGGTCGCGATCTCTTGGGCCGCCGGTGACGGGGACGGCGGAGCCGCCGATCCCCGCAGCCTGGCCCTGGCCGGGATCACCCTGCTCATCGTGCTGGTGCTCTCCAAGGTGGGGGTCGGGATGATCTCCCGCCTGTCCATCCTGCTCTCCTTCGTGCTCGGCACGGTGATCGCCCACGCGATGGGGATGGTGGACTTCTCCGGTGTGGGCGAGGGCGGCATCGTCACCTTCCCGACGCCCCTGGCCTTCGGGCCCCCGACCTTCGAGCTCGCCTCGATCATCTCGATGCTCATCGTGGTGCTCGTGACGATGACCGAGACCACGGCGGACATCCTCGCCGTGGGCGAGATCACCGGGGCCGAGGTCGACTCGAAGCGCGTGGCCAACGGCCTGCGGGCGGACATGCTCTCCTCCGCGGCGGCGCCGGTGCTCAACTCGTTCACCCAGACGGCCTTCGCCGCCAACGTGGGCCTCGTCGCGGTGACGGGCGTCCGCAGCCGCTTCGTGGTCACAGCCGCCGGCGTCATCATGGTGGGGCTGGGCCTGTTCCCCGTCATCGGGGAGGTCGTCGCGGCCATCCCGGCCCCGGTCCTCGGCGGCGCGTCGATCGTGCTCTTCGGCACGGTGGCGTCCTCCGGCGTCCGCACGCTGGCCAAGGTGGACTTCGGCAACTCCATGAACCTCGTCATCGTGGCGGTCGCCTTCGCGTTCGGCCTCGTCCCCGTGGCCGCACCGCAGTTCTACGCCGGCTTTCCGTCCTGGACCCAGACCATCCTCGGCTCGGGGATCAGCGCCGCGGCGCTCGTGGCCATCGCCCTCAACCTCCTGTTCAACGAGCTGACCGCCGGCAACTCCCGGCACCAGTCCGTCATGGCGGCGGCGCCGGTGCGGGTCGTCCGGGCGGACACCCTGGCGCACTTGCGGGAGGGCGACCGGATCCAGGACGGTGCCGTGGTGGACAGCGACGGAGCCGAGGTGGCGGTCGTGGCGGAGCACCACTTCGACGACGTCCGGAGGATGATCGACGACGGGGAGATTACGCACACGGGACAGATCCGGACTGTCCTCGCCGCCAAGGACGCGACGGCCTGAGCACCCGGGCTCGCACCCCACCTGCGAGGCCTCGACCAGGGGCGTTCCCCGCCTCCGCCCGGCACACCGCCGGGCGGAGGCGGGGAACGCCCCTGCGACGGTGTCCGGGCCGGCCCGATCAGCTCGCTGCCACCGGGCCGCGGCACCCCGCCCCGGCCCGGTCCGCGAGCGCCGGGCCCGGCGGGGCCGGGAGCTTCAGGCGTTCACCAGGCGGCGGGCCGCCGCGGAGTGCTCGGCGGTGAGCGCCTCCACGTCCAGCCCGGTGATCGCACCGTCCTCCACGAGCCAGCGCCCGCCCACCAAGACCCGGTCCGCGCGCTCCGCGCCGCACAGCAGCAGCGCGGAGAGCGGGTCGTGGGCGCCGGAGAAGCGCAGCCCGTCCAGCCGGAACATCGCGAGGTCCGCCTGGGCGCCCGGGCGCAGCACACCGAGGTCCGGGCGGCCGAGCAGGCGCGCGGAGCCGCGCGTCGCCCAGCCGAGGGCCCGCTCCGGGGTCACGACCTCCGCCCCGTAGCGCAGCCGCTGCACGTACAGGGCCTGCCGGACCTCCTGCACCAGATTGGAGGCGTCGTTGGAGGCGGACCCGTCCACCCCGAGCCCCACGGGGGCTCCCGCCTCCTCGAGCTCCACGGCTCGACAGATCCCGGAGGCCAGGCGCATGTTGGACGTGGGGCAGTGGGCCACGCCCACCCCGGCCGCGCCCAGGCGGGCCACCTCGGCGTCGTCGAAGTGGATGCCGTGGGCCAGCCACGTCCGGTCGGTGAGCCAGCCCGTGGACTCGAGGTAGTCGACCGTCCGCAGCCCGAAGCGCTCCCGGCAGAAGTCCTCCTCGTCGATGGTCTCGGCGAGGTGGGTGTGCAGCCGCACGTCCAGCTCGCCGGCCAGCACGGCGGTGTCCCGCATGATCTCCCGCGTCACCGAGAACGGTGAGCACGGGGCCAGGGCGATCTGGGTCCGGGCGCCGTCGCCGCGCTCGTGGTAGGTCCCCACCAGGCGTGCGCTGTCGGCGAGGATCGTCTCCGCCTCCTGCACCGTCTGCTGCGGGGGCAGCCCGCCGTCGCGCTCGCCCAGGCTCATGGATCCCCGGGAGAGGACGGCCCGCATGCCGAGGCTCCGGGCGGCCTCGACCTGCACGTCGATCGAGTGCTCCATGCCGCCGGGGAACAGGTAGTGGTGGTCGGCCGCCGTGGTGCAGCCCGAGAGCAGCAGCTCCGCCATCGCCACCGTGGTTGCGAGCTGCAGGTCGCGGGGGCGCAGGCGGGCCCACACGGGGTAGAGGTCCCGCAGCCACGGGAACAGGGGGACGCTGACCACGGGCGCCCAGGCGCGCGTGAGCGTCTGGTAGAAGTGGTGGTGCGTGTTGATCAGCCCGGGCACCACCACGTGCTCCCGGGCGTCGAGTACCCCGCACGGAACGGTCGGGGCTCCGCCGACCGGTACCAGCTCCACCACGGTGCCGGAGGCGGTGTCCACCACGACACCGCCGGCCGTGTCCGCGGAGGCGTCCTCGCCGGTGTACAGGGCCAGGGGCTCGCGCAGCCACAGCAGGTGGGAGCCGGGGTTTGAGGTGTGGGGACGCACAGGGTTCTCCGATCGGTCGCAGGTCTCGTCACCGGCGCCGTGCGCCTCGTGTGCTCCGAGGGCGGCACGCGGCGCCGCCAGCTCAGTGAGGTCCTGTCTGCTGATCCAGGAGACCGCTCCCGCGGTCCCGGTGACCGTAGCACCGGCGGATGTTCGCCTTCAACCGTCCGGGCCCCGACGACGACGGGCCCGTCCGGCGTCCGGTCAGCTCTCCCCGCGCCGGACCAGGCGGCCCGTCGGAGTCCGGAAGTCCACGGCCCTGCCCCGCAGATACGTCTGGCGCACCTTTCCAGACAGCGCCTTGCCCTGGTACGGGGTGATGGGGTTCTTGTGGTGCAGCTTGCCCGCGTCCACGACGAAGGCGTCGTCGGGTGCGAAGACCACCAGGTCGGCGTCGTAGCCCAGGGACAGCCTGCCCTTGGAGCGCAGGCCAGCCCGCTGGGCGGGCTTCGTCGACATCCACTCCACGACGCGGCCCAAGGACACTCCCCGGCGGCGGGCCTCGGTCCAGATCAGGGACAGACCCAGCTGCAGGGAGGAGACTCCGCCCCAGGCCACGCCGAAGTCGCCGTTGTCGAGGTCCTTCAGGTCCAGGGTCGAGGGGGAGTGGTCGGAGACGACGAAGTCGATGGTCCCGTCGATCAGACCCTGCCACAGCAGCTCCCGGTTGCCGACCTCCCGCACCGGCGGGCAGCACTTGAAGGCGGTGGCCCCGTTGGGCACCTCCTCGGCGAGCAGGGTGAGGTAGTGCGGGCAGGTCTCGACCGTGATGTCCAGACCGTCCGCCTTCGCCGTCGCGATCATCGGCAGGGCGTCCGAGGAGGACAGGTGCAGGATGTGGGAGCGGGCGCCGGTCCAGCGGGTGCGCTCGATGACCTCGGCGATCGCCAGGTTCTCCGCCCCGCGCGGACGGGACCTGAGGAAGTTCTCGTAGACGTCCCCCTCAGGGTGCGGGGCGCGGTCGATGGCGCGGGAGTCCTCGGCGTGCACGATCATCAGCGAATCGAAGGTCTTGATCTCGGCGAGGTCCTCCTCCATCTCGTCGGCCTCGAGGTGCGGGAACTCGTCCACGCCGGAGTGCAGCAGGAAGCACTTGAAGCCGAAGACGCCGTCGTCGTGCAGCTCGCGCAGGTGGGGCTTGTTGCCGGGGATCGCGCCGCCCCAGAAGCCGACGTCCACGAAGACGTTGTTCTGGGCGAAGAGACGCTTGTACTCGAGGGCCGGCACGTTGACGGTTGCCGGGACCGAGTTGAGCGGCATGTCCAGGACAGTGGTGACGCCCCCGGCGGCGGCCGCGCGGGTGGCGGAGGCGAAACCCTCCCACTCGGTGCGGCCGGGCTCGTTGATGTGCACGTGAGTGTCCACCAGGCCGGGCAGCAGGTGCTCGTCCTCGGCCAGTTCCACGACCTCGCGGCCGACCAGGCCGGCGCCGAGGGGTTCGATGGCCACGATCCTGCCGTTGCGCACGCCGACCTCGCGGGGAGCGAAGTGGTCCCCGCAGGAGACGTTCTTGCCCCGCACCACGAGGTCGAACTCGCGGTGATCACCCGCGAAGGCGCCGTCGTCGTCCGCCCCCAGGTGGGGGGCATCGGCGGCATCGGCGGGGATCCCGTGCTCCCTCTTGTAGTCGGCGATGAGGCGGCGGACGCGCTCGGGGTCGTTGGCGTCCTCGCTCACCTCCCGCTGGTGCGCCTGTTCGGCCTCGAACGCGCTCCGGATGGCGGCCGGCTTGGTGGCCGCGCGCGCGGAGTCCTCCCGGGCGATCGCCGCGGCATCCCCGGTCGTCTGCTGTGGGCGCCCCGCGGCGTCCGCGGTGCCGTCCGCGCGCCCCGTCTGCTCCTCGGACGGTTCCGGCGGGGCCGGCTGACGCCCTTGCTCGCCGCCCAGGTTCTTGCCCCGGCCAGGAGTCCCCGGCTGCTGTGGTGTCTTCTTCTCCGTCATCGACGTTCCTCCTCGTGTCGGCGTCCGCACAGGGCGCCGGATCGATCAGTTGGGTTGGGCCCCGGCGAGCAGGTCGGGGAGCTCGAGGGCGAGCCGGGCGCCCACCTGCTCGAGCAGCCTGCCGGCCTCGCGCATGCAGACCCGTGGGTCCGGCTCGAGATCGGTGAGGGCATAGGTGCGCACGAAACCGGCGGCCCTGCGGGTCTCCTCGTCGAGGGTAGTGCGGCCGCACACGGCCACCACCGGGACACCGGCGGCGTGCGCGGTGGTGGCGACCCCCATGGGGGTCTTACCGCCGAGCGACTGCTCGTCGAGGCTGCCTTCCCCGGTGACGACCAGATCGGTGCCCGCCATCCGGTCGGCGAGCCCCACGAACTCCAGGACCACGTCGATGCCCGGACGGCGCTGGGCCCCGAGCACGGCGAGGGCCGCGTAGCCCACGCCGCCGGCGGCCCCGGCGCCGGGAGAACCGGCCGCCGTCAGGGCGGCCGGGCCCAGGGCGTCCGCCAGCCGGTCCCGGAAGACCGTCAGCGCGGCATCGAGGGATGCGACGAGATCCGGATCGGCACCCTTCTGCGGACCGAACACGGCCGCCGCACCGTTGGTCCCCGTGAGGGGGTTGTCCACGTCCGCGGCCAGGACGAACTGTGCGTCCCGCAGCCGGGGATCCAGCCCGGTGAGGTCCACCCGGGCCAGCCGGGCGAGCTCGGCGCCTCCGCGGCCCAGCTCGGCGCCCTCGTCGTCCAGCAGGCGAGCGCCGAGGCCCTGGAGCAGCCCCGCACCGCCGTCGGTGCAGGCGCTGCCGCCCACCCCCAGGACGATCCGGGTGGCTCCGGCATCGAGCGCGGCGCGGATCAGTTCGCCGGTGCCGCGGCTGGTGGCGCCCCCGGCGTCGAGCACGGGTGCGCCGTCCTCGTCCACCGGGAGCGCGGCCAGTCCCGAGGCCAGGGCCATCTCCACCACCGCGGTCCGGTCGAGCAGGGCGAACCCTGCCTCGACGGGGTTCCCGGCGGGACCGGTCACGGTGGTGGAGCAGGCGACGAATCCGGCGCCGACGGCGGCGTCGAGGGTGCCCTCGCCGCCGTCGGCCACCGGGACGGCCACGACCGTGGCGGACGGCTCCACGGACCGGATGCCCGCGGCGAGGTGCTCCACGACGTCGGTGGCTTCCAGCGAACCCTTGAACTTGTCCGGGGCGACGACGATGCGCACGGGGCGTGCCTCCTGTTGTGTGCGGACGGGGATCAGTCGAGCAGGGCGATCGCGGTCGGCGCGTCCGCGCCGCTGGCGGCGAGATCCTCGAACTCGACCACGTTGTCGATCTCGGTCCCCATGGAGATGTTGGTGACCTTCTCCAGGATCACCTCCACCACCACGGGCACCTGGTGCTCCTCCAGGAGGGCGTTGGCCTGGCCGAAGGCCTCCCGCAGCTTCTCGGGATCGGTCACGCGCAGAGCCTTGCAGCCCAGGCCCTCCGCGACCTTGAGGTGGTCCACCCCGTAGCCCTGGGTCTCCGGGGAGTTGATGTTCTCGAACGCCAGGGAGACGTTCTGCTCCATCTTGAACCCTCGCTGGGACTGACGGATCAGGCCCAAGTAGGAATTGTTCACCACCACGTGGATGTAGGGAAGGTTGAACTGCGCCCCGACGGCCAGCTCCTCGATCATGAACTGGAAGTCGTAGTCACCGGAGAGGGCCACCACGGTGGCCTCGGGCTTGCCGCGGACGACCCCGAGGGCGGCGGGCCCGGTCCAGCCCAGGGGACCCGCCTGGCCGGCGTTGATCCACTGACGGGGCCCGTGCACGTGCAGGAACTGGCCGCCGGCGATCTGGGAGAGCCCGATGGTGGAGACGTAGGTGACGTCCGTGCCGAAGGCGGAGTTCATCTCCTCGTAGACGCGCTGCGGCTTGACCGGAACTTGTGTGAAGTGCGTCTTGCGCTGCATCGAGCCCTTGCGCTGGGCGCAGTCCTTGACCCACACGGACCAGTCCGGCACGGAGAACCGCTCCTTCCGCTCCCGGGCGACCTGGATGAGGATCTCCAGGGCCGCGCCGGCGTCGGAGACGATGCCGAGGTCGGGGGAGAAGACGCGTCCGATCTGGGTGGGCTCGATGTCGATGTGCACGAACGTGCGGCCCCGGGTGTAGGTGTCCAGGCCGCCGGTGTGGCGGTTGGCCCACCGGTTGCCGATGCCGAGCACGAAGTCGGACTCGAGGAACGTCGCGTTGCCGTAGCGGTGCGAGGTCTGCAGGCCCACCATGCCCGCCATCAGCGGGTGGTCGTCCGGGATGGCGCCCCAGCCCATGAGGGTCGGGATCACGGGCACGTCCAGCAGTTCGGCGAGCTCGACCAGCTGCGCCGAGGCATCGGCGTTGATGATGCCGCCGCCGGCCACGATGAGCGGACGCTGCGCGGAGGAGAGCATGTCCAGGACCTTCTCGGCCTGCGCGCGGGTCGCTGCGGGGCGGTGGACGGCCAGTGGCTCGTAGACGTCGATGTCGAACTCGATCTCGGCGAGCTGGACGTCCAGGGGGAGATCCAGCAGCACCGGACCGGGCCGGCCCGAGCGCATGAGGTAGAAGGCCTTCTGGAACGCCCCGGGGACCTGGCCGGGCTCCAGCACGGTCATGGCCATCTTGGTGACCGGCGCGGCGATCGAGGAGATGTCCACGGCCTGGAAGTCCTCCTTGTGCAGCTTGGCCACGGGGGCCTGACCGGTGATGCACAGGATCGGGACGGAGTCCGCCCACGCGGCGTAGAGGCCGGTGATCATGTCGGTGCCCGCGGGGCCGGACGTGCCCACGCAGATCCCGATGTTGCCGGGGGCGGCCCGGGTGTAGCCGTCGGCCATGTGCGAGGCGCCCTCGACGTGCCGAGCGAGGGTGTGCCGGATGCCGCCGTGGGCGCGCATCGCCGAGTAGAACGGGTTGATGGCGGCGCCGGGCAGGCCGAAGGCCTCGGTGGCGCCCTCCTTCTCGAGGATGGCGACGACGGCGTCGACCGTGCGCATTCTGGCCATGATGAACTCCTTGGAAGCAGGACCCGGGATCGGGTCGGGAAGCGGTGGGGTGGAGCAGGTCAGCGGCCCGAGCGGCCGGAGAGCTCCTCGACGAGCTTGAAGAGACCCGAGTGGTCGAGTCCGCCGTCACCCTTGTTGACGGTGGCGGCCACGAGCTGGGCGACGATCGCGCCGAGCGGCACGGCGACGCCGGCCTCCCGGGCGGCGGAGGTCACGATGCCCATGTCCTTGTGGTGCAGCTGCAGCCGGAAGCCCGGGTCGAAGTTGCGGTCCAGCATCTTCTGGCCCTTCTGGTCCAGGACCTTGGAACCGGCCAGGCCGCCCCCGAGGACCTTCAGCGCGGCGTCCGTGTCCACGCCGTAGGCCTCGAGGAAGACGACGGCCTCCGCGAGCAGCTGGATGTTGCCGGCCACGATCAGCTGGTTGGCCGCCTTGACGGTCTGCCCGGAGCCGGCGGGACCCACGTGCACGATCGTCTTCCCGACGGCCTCGAGCACCGGGCGGGCGGCCTCGAAGTCCGCGGCCTCGCCGCCGACCATGATCGAGAGCACGGCGTCGATGGCGCCCTGCTCCCCGCCGGAGACCGGGGCGTCCAGCGGGCGCAGTCCGTGCTCGACGGCCTCCCGGGACAGGCGTGCGGCCACGTCCGGGCGGATGGAGCTCGCGTCGATCCAGACGGTGCCCTGCGCGGCGTGGGCGAAGACGCCGTCCTCGCCGGTCACGACGTCCTCGACGTCCGGGGAGTCCGGGACCATCGTGATCACGACGTCGGCGTTCGCGACGGACTCGGCCACGCTGGACGCGCCCTTGCCGCCGGCCTCGACGAGCTGGTCGATCTTGTCCTGCGAACGGTTGAAGCCGACGACGTCGTAGCCGGCCTTGACGAGGTTCTTGGCCATGGGCAGGCCCATGATGCCGAGTCCGATGACGGTGACGTTGGTCATGGTGGGATTCCTCACTGTGGGAGCCCGTGCGGTGCGTGCGACGGGCCGTGGTGGCAGGTGCGGGGGAGGAGTGGCGTCAGGCGCCGGCGCGAGCCGCGGACCACGCGGAGGTCCAGGCGAAGGGGTCCTGCTGCGACGCCTTGTACTCGAGGCCCACGTAGCCCGAGTAGCCGAGCTCTCGGCTGCGCTCGATCCACTGCTGGAGCGGGAGCTCGCCGGTACCGGGCTCGTTGCGCCCTGGGGCGTCGGCGATCTGGATGTGGCCGAAGTCAGCGGCGTGCTTCTCGATGACCGCAGAGACGTCGTCACCGTTGACCGACAGGTGGTAGAAGTCGGCGAGCAGCCTGACGTTGTCGGCGCCGGCGGCCCGGACCTTCGCGATGACGTCGAGGGCGTCCTGGGCGGTCTTCAGGGGATAGGCCTCGGTGCCGGAGACCGGCTCCAGCAGCACGGTCCCGCCGATGTGCGCCACGCCCTCGGCGGCGGCCACGAGATTGCGCACCGCCAGCTCGTCCTGGGCCTCAGGCGTGTGCTCGGGCCGACGGTTGCCGTAGAGCGCGTTGAAGGCCTTGCAGCCGGTGCGCTCGCCGATGGCGGCGACCACGGCGATGTTCTCCTTGAACTCCCCGCAGCGGCCCTTCCAGGACACGAGGCCCCGGTCTCCGCCCGGCATGTCGCCGGCGTTAAAGTTCAGCCCGCTCAGCTGCACCCCCGCGTCCCGGATCGCGTCCACGAAGGCGTCGACGTCGCGGTCCGCGGGCACGGACTCCGCGAAGGGCCACCAGAACTCGACCGCGTCGAAGCCGGCGGTCTTGGCGGCCGCGGGGCGCTCGAGCAGGGGCAGGTCGGTGAGAAGGATGGAGCAGTTCACGGTGTGGGACATCTGGATCCTCCTGGTTCGGACGGGACCGCCACGTATTTCGGGATGTGGAAGTCAACTTCTGTCTTGTGAAACAGCGTACGGTCCCCTGTGATGCAGGTCAATCCCTGAGTGGAAGAATTATTTCAGGATGTGGAAACGTTGCAGTGTGGTCCGGTGGCATGGAAGAACCCCGTGCCGCCGCGGTGGCAGGGCGGCACGGGGTCCGGTCGGTGGGGACGGGATCGCCGTCCGGTCAGCGCAGCTTCATCTGCCGGTTGACGTCCTTGTAGAGGAGGTACCGGAACCGGCCGGGGCCGCCCGCGTAGCAGGCCTGGGGGCAGAACGCCCGCAGCCACATGAAGTCGCCGGCCTCGACCTCGACCCAGTCCTGGTTGAGCCGGTAGACGGCCTTGCCCTCGAGGACGTAGAGCCCGTGCTCCATGACGTGGGTCTCGGCGAAGGGGATCACCGCCCCCGGCTCGAAGGTCACGATCGTCACGTGCATGTCGTACCGGACGTCGTCCGGGTCGACGAAGCGTGTGGTCGCCCACTTGCCGTCGGTCCCCGGCATGGCCGTCGGCTCGACCTCCTGCTCGTTGGTGACGAACGGCTCCGGCACCTCGATGCCCTGCACGTACTCGTAGGCCTTGCGGATCCAGTGCAGGCGGGCGGGCTCGCCGCCGCGGTTGCGCACGGTCCACTCGCACTCCGGCGGGAGGAACGCGTAGCCGCCGGGGACGAGCTCGTGCTCCTCCCCGTCGACGGTCAGGACGAGCGCCCCCTCCATGAGGAAGAGCACGCCCTCCACGCCGGCCTCCGTCTCGGGCCGGTCGCTGCCGCCGCCGGGGCCGACCTCCACGATGTACTGCGAGAAGGTCTCCGCGAAGCCGGACAGGGGCCGGGCGAGCACCCAGACCCGGGTGTCCTCCCAAAACGGGAGTCGGCTGGTCACGATGTCCCGCATGGTCCCGCGCGGGATCACCGCGTAGGCCTCCGTGAACATCGCCCGGTCCGTGAGCAGCTGGGTCTGGTCGGGGTGGCCGCCATGCGGCGCGTGGTAGGTGGTCTCGGTCATCTGAAGTCGCCTCCGGTGGTCGATGCGGCCGGTGCCGCGGCCTTGGGGTGGGCCAGGGAGAAGAGCTCGTGCTCGCCGATGCCGGCGCTCTCCTCGAGCTCCTCCCCGGAGATCGCGCCGCACAGCACGCCGCGGTGGACGAAGCGGGCCAGGGCGCGGGCGGTGGCCGGTTCGTCCATGATCTCCGACTCGATGCCGTGCACGTAGTTCTTCAGCCGCAGCGCCGCCGCGGGGAAGCCCTCGCGGTAGAAGAAGTACGTGGCCAGGTAGCGGGTGGGCAGCTGGTGCGCGTGCAGGTCCCATCCTTGGTAGTAGCCCCGCTCCAGGGAGCGGCGCACCAGACGGGCGTGCAGCCGCCAGGCGGTCAGCTTCTGCCGGTCGCTCCCGGTGGGCAGGATGTTCGTGGAGCCGTCGGACAGCCGCACCCCGGTGCCGGCCACGGCGACCTGCATGACGGCCTTGGCGTGGTCGGCGGCCGGGTGCTCCATGGACTGGTACTGGGCGGCGATCTGCAGGGAGTCGGAATAGTCGTAGGTCCCGTAGTGCAGGGCCTCGACCCGTCCGTCCGTCCGGTGGAGCATCGCCGGGATGGGGCAGGTGCCGTCGGTCCCCAGGATCATCGGGGCCGTCTCCATCTGCACCTCGAACCTCAGCCGCCCGGCCGGCAGCCCGAGGCCCGCCTCGAGCTGTTCGCAGGCCTCGACCATGACGTCGACCTGCTCCGTGGTGCTCACCTTGGGCAGGGTGAGGACGAGGCCGCGGGGGAGGCCGTCCTCGCTGTGCCCGGCCTCCCGCAGCCGGCCCTCGCGCACCAGGGTGGTGACGAACAGGTCGAGCGTGCGCAGGCCGCGGTCCCGGGTGGCGGCCTCGAAGCACTTGAAGCGGATCCCGATGTACGGCGGCGCGGTGCCCTCCCGGACGGCCAGGGCCACGGTGCGCGCCGCGCGCACGGCCCACTCGTCCTCCTCCCGGTCCCCGCGGTCGCCGAAACCGTCCTCGAAGTCCAGACGGACGTCCTCGATGGGTTCGGTGGCGAGCTTGTGCTCGACCGCTCGCGCCACCCGATCGACCAGACCCGGGTCAGCACCCTCGGGGGCCACCTGCTCCGCGAGGGAGGCCGCACCGAGCCCGGCCACGGACTGGGCGGCGCGCTCTCCCCACTGCCGGGCGGTCTCCGGGGTGAAGCTGTCGGCGGGGAGGTAGACGGTGTGCACGGGCTGGCGTGTACCAGGGTCCCCCGGGTAGGACCGCTGGAGCAGCGCGTCGGTGCCGGCCAGCCGCTCCGCAGCGCGCCGCCGGAAAGCCGTGCCCAGCGTCCCGGTGTCCAGGTCGCCGGCGCTCACTTCGTGGTCACCCGGTCGCGGTCGGACTGCTCGAGCAGCTCGTAGGCGGGCAGGGTGAGGAAGTCGACGTAGTCCTCGCCCAGCACCAGATCGGAGATCAGGCCGGCCGCCGGCTCGAAGTGCGCCTCGTAGGACTGCGGGTCGACCTCCTCGCGCAGGACCTCCTTCTGCCGCTGGAGCTCCTCGGCCACGAGCTCGCGGGTCGCGGTGTTCCCGGTGTCCTCGTAGACCACGCCGTTGCGGATCTGCTGCCAGATCTGCGAGCGGGAGATCTCGGCGGTCGCGGCGTCCTCCATGAGGTTGTGGATGGCCACGGCCCCGTTGCCGGAGAGCCACACGGCGGTGTAGCGGATCGCCACGTAGAGGTTGGCCGCGAGCTCCTTCTGGGTGCTCACCCGCCCGGCGCTGGCGACGTCGAGCAGCTGCTCGGCGCTCACCCGCACGTCCTCGCGCAGCCGGTCCACCTGGTTGGGCCTCTCGCCGAGGACCCCGTCGAAGACCTCGCGGCAGGTGGGCACCAGGTCCGGGTGCGCCACCCAGGAGCCGTCGAAGCCGTCGTTGGCCTCGCGGGTCTTGTCCGCGCGCACCTTGGCGAACGCGGCCTCGGTGGCCGCCTGGTCCCGGCGGTTGGGGATCACGGCGGCCATGCCGCCCATCGCGAAGGCCCCGCGGCGGTGACAGGTCCGCACGAGCAGCTCGGTGTAGGCCCGCATCAGCGGGGCCGTCATGGTGATGGTGGAGCGGTCCGCCAGGACGAACTTCTCGCCGGCGTCCCGGAAGTACTTGATGATGCTGAACAGGTAGTCCCAGCGTCCCGCGTTGAGCCCCGAGGCGTGCTCGCGCAGCTCCCAGAGAATCTCGTCCATCTGGAACGCCGCGGGGATCGTCTCGATGAGCACGGTCGCCCGGACGGTGCCGTGCTCGATGCCCAGGTACTCCTCGGCGAAGGTGAACACGTCGTTCCACAGCCGGGCCTCGAGGTGGGACTCCAGCTTCGGCAGGTAGTAGTACGGTCCGTGCCCGTTGGCCAGCAGGAGCTTCGCGGTGTGGAAGAAGTGCAGGCCGAAGTCCACGAGCGCCCCGGAGGCCGGCTGCCCGTCCACCGTGACGTTGTGCTCGGGCAGGTGCCAGCCGCGGGGCCGGGTGACCACCACGGCGAGCGGGGCGTCCTGGCGCAGGGCGTACTGCTTGCCCTCCGGCGACGTGTGGCTCAGGGTGCCCCGGGCGGCGTCGCGCAGGTTGAGGACGCCGTCCACCTGGTTGTGCCAGGTGGGGCTCGAGGCGTCCTCGAGGTCGGCCAGCCACACCTTGGCCCCGGAGTTCAGCGCGTTGATCGCCATCTTGGCCGGCGAGGCGGGCCCGGTCATCTCGACCCGGCGGTCCTGCAGGGCCGGCGGCACCGGGGCGACCGTCCAGTCCCCCTCGCGGATCTCCAGGGTCTCCGGGAGGAAGTCCAGGGTGCCGGTCTCGGCGGCCCGGCGGCGGTTCTGCTCCCGGGCGCCGAGCAGCTCGGCGCGGCGGTCGGCGAAGTTGTGGTGCAGGGCCTCCACGAAGGAGAGGGCCTCGGCGGTGAGGATCTCGCTCGCGCGGTCCAGGCCGGCTGGGGTGGTGAACTCGATGGCCATGGTGGTCTCCGTTCGGTGCTGGGTTCGGTGGGCGTCGCCGCCCGTGGTGCTGGGCGGCGACGCCCGGTGGTGCGGACTCGGTGCCGCGCTGCTAGCGGGCAGCCACCGGTGCGAGCTGACGGGTGTCCTGCTGGGCCGCCTGCTGCACGGCCTCGGCCACGGCCGGTGCCACGTGCTGGTCGAAGACACTGGGGACGATGTAGCTCGCGTTGAGCTCGTCCTCGGCCACGCAGTCGGCGATGGCCTGCGCGGCGGCGACCAGCATGTCCGTGGTGATGTCGGATGCCCCGGCGTCGAGCAGGCCGCGGAACAGGCCCGGGAAGGCCAGGACGTTGTTGATCTGGTTCGGGAAGTCCGAGCGGCCGGTCGCGACCACCGCGGCGTGCTCCGCGGCGACGCCCGGATCGATCTCGGGGTCGGGGTTGGCCATGGCGAAGACGATCGCGCGGTCGTTCATGGCGGCCACGTCGGCTCCGTCGAGCAGGTCGGGGGCGGAGACGCCGATGAAGACGTCGCTGCCCACCACGGCCTCCTTGAGCGAGCCGGAGAACCCGGTCTCGTTGGTGTTCTCGGCGATCCACTGCCGGTGCGGGTCGTCGTAGCTCTCCCCGCGGTGGATCGCGCCCTTGCGGGAGCAGGCGATGATGTCCTGCACCCCCTGGGCCCTGAGGAGCTGGATGATGGCGTGCCCTGCGGCGCCCACCCCGGAGACCACGACCTTGATGTCGCCGATCTGCTTGTCCACCACGCGCAGGGCGTTGAACAGCGCGGCCAGGGCCACGATCGCGGTGCCGTGCTGGTCGTCGTGGAAGACCGGGATGTCGAGCTCCTCGCGGAGCCGGGCCTCGATCTCGAAGCAGCGCGGGGCCGCGATGTCCTCGAGGTTGATCCCGCCGTAGACGGGTGCCATGGCCTTGACGATGCGCACGATCTCGTCGGTGTCCGTCGTGTCGAGGCAGACCGGCCACGCGTCCACGCCGGCGAACGCCTTGAACAGGGCGGCCTTGCCCTCCATGACCGGCAGGGCGGCGGCGGGGCCGATGTCGCCCAGGCCGAGCACCGCGGTGCCGTCGGTGACCACGGCCACCGTGTTGCGCTTGATCGTCAGCCGCCGGGCGTCCTCGGGGTTGTCGTGGATGGCCATGCACACCCGGGCCACGCCGGGGGTGTAGGCGCGGGAGAGGTCGTCACGGTTGCGCAGCGAGACGCGGGGGGTGACCTCGATCTTGCCGCCGAGGTGGATCAGGAACGTGCGGTCGCTGATCTTGCGCACCTGGACGCCGTCGAGCGCCTCGAGGGAGTCGCGCACCTCGTCGCGGTGGGATGCGTCGGAGACGTTGCAGCTGACGTCGACGACGACGTGATCTGCGTGGGACTCCACGATGTCGAGGGCGGTCACGGCCGCGCCGGCCCGAGCGGCGGCGGTGGCGAGCTCGCTGGTGGCGGTGAGGCCTGCCGGGGCCTCCACACGCAGGATCATCGAGTATCCGGGACTGGGCGTGGCCATGGTTCCTCCAAGGGCTGTGGTGCGACCATTTCAGTCGCATCGTGGAATGAAACTTTCGTATTATGGATATTATGGGAGCCAGCCGAGGTTGGCAAGGATCTGTCGTGACACCTGTCACGGACCCGGCCGCCGAGATTTCGCCCGACGCACGAGGCGGCCGGGCTGTACCGACGGGAGATGGCCATGACCACGACGACCACACGAGCCGGTTCGGGCGGGGTGCAATCGGTGGAACGCGTTTTCGAGCTCCTCGAGGTGATCACCGCGGCCGGTGGGGAGATGTCGCTCAGCGAGCTCTCCGCCGCAGTGAAGCTTCCGCTGCCCACCATCCACCGGCTGCTGCGCACGCTGGTGCCCTCGGGCTACGTCCGTCAGCTCCCCAACCGCAACTACGCGCTGGGGCCGCGGCTGATCCTGCTGGGGGAGGCCGCCGGGCGGCAGTTCGGTTCGGCGGCCCGTTCGCGTCTGGACGAGCTGGTGGCCGAGCTCGGCGAGTCGGCGAACATGGCCGTGCTCGACGGCCAGGAGGTCGTCTACATCGCCCAGGCCCAGTCCAACCGGTCCATGCGCATGTTCACGGAGGTGGGCCGCCGGGCCGACACCCACGACACCGGTGTGGGCAAGGCCATGCTCGCCACCCTGCCGGACGAACGGGTCCGCGCCATCGTGGGCGCGGCGGGCATGGCTACGCCCACGCCCAAGAGCATCGGGACCCTCGAGGAGCTGTTCGCGGACCTCGACCGGATCCGGGAGCGCGGCTACGCGATCGACGACGAGGAGACCGAGCTCGGGGTGCGCTGCTACGCGATGGCGGTGCCCGGGGCGCCGACCCCCACGGCGATCTCCGTCTCCGGGCCGGTGTCCCGGGTGGACGAGGAGTTCGGCCGCCGGGCCGTGCCCGTGCTGCGCCGGGCGGCCGAGGCGATCGCCGCCGAGCTGATGCCCGTCACGGCCTGACTCCCGGGCGCGACGACGACGCCCGCCGGCCCCCGAGGGGTCGGCGGGCGTCGCTGTCGGAGGCAGGTGCGGGATCAGGCGTCGCCGCCCGCGTTGCCGGTGGTGCCGGCGGTGACCTCGTCCAGGCGGTAGCGCTCGAACGCCCGGGCCGGGGCCCCGTCGTCCACCTCCCCGCGGTCGGCGAGCATCTGCAGCGCCCGCACCACGATGGAGTGGACGTCCGTCCGGAACCAGCGCCGGGCAGCGGCGCGGGTGTCGGAGAAGCCGAAGTCGTCGGCGCCCAGGGTCGCGAAGTCGTTCGGCAGGTACTGCCGGATGCGGTCCGGCAGCTCCGAGACGAAGTCCGTGGAGGCGATGACGGGTCCTTCCGCCCCAGCGAGCTGCTGAGCCACGAACGGCACCTGGCGCGGCGCCCCCGGGTGGTGGAACGCCTCGCGCTCGGCGGCCAGGCCGTCGCGGCGCAGCTCGTTCCAGGAGGTCACCGACCACACGTCCGCGGAGACCCCCCATTCCTCGGCCAGCACCTGCTGGGCCTGCAGGGCCCACGGCACCGACACGCCCGAGCCGAGCAGCTGCACCTTCGGGCCGGGGTGCGCGGAGCCGGCGACCCGGTGGATGCCGCGCACGATGCCCTCGACGTCGACGTCCTCCGGCTCGGCCGGCTGCTGGTACGGCTCGTTGTAGACCGTCAGGTAGTACATGACGTTCGGGTCGGCCGAGTCCGGGCCGTACATCTGCTCGAGGCCGTGCCGGACGATGTGGGCGATCTCGTAGCCGTACGCGGCGTCGTAGCTGCGGACCGCCGGGTTCGTGCCGGCGAGCACGGGGGAGTGGCCGTCGGCGTGCTGGAGGCCCTCGCCGGTGAGCGTGGTGCGCCCGGCGGTGGCCCCGATGATGAACCCGCGGGTCATCTGGTCGGCGGCGGCCCA
>NZ_JAVKPV010000022.1:0-19049 GCF_040981075.1 Kocuria sp. CPCC 205263
GTCCTCGTCCCCTCCGAACACCACATCGGCGCCTTCCACGACTGGATCACCGACAAGATCGGCGACGTCGTTCCCACCACGGGCGCCTGAGCACCCGCCGGCCCGGCCGGACCCCGGAGCTCACGGGCTGCCGCGCTCCGGCCGGGCCGGAGCGCCACGCCGAACCGCACGGCCCACCGGCACGTCAGCCATCCCCAGTAGACGCACATCCAGGCAGGAGCCTTCCATGACCGCCGTAGACACCCTTCCCTCCTCCGTGCAGCCGAGCGTGGCCCCCGCGGCGGCGCCCGGCGGGAGGACACTCCCCCAGTTCGTGCTGACGATCACCTGCCAGGACCAGGTGGGGATCGTCCACGCCGTCACGGAGTTCCTCCTCGCCCACGGGGCCAACATCAAGGAGCACCAGCAGTTCGACGACCCCGTGCACGGCGTCGTCCATCTGCGCACCGCGTTCACCGGCCCGGACGAACTGCGCCTCGAGACGATGGAGACGAACTTCGCGGCCATCGCCGACCGGTTCGGCATGCGCTATCGCCTCCACGACCAGACGCCGCCCCGCATGCTGGTCATGGTGTCCAAGGGAGGTCACTGCCTCAACGACCTGATCTTCCGGTGGCGGGCCGGCGGTCTCGGAGGAGAGATCGCCCTGGTGGTCTCCAACCACGAGGATCTCCGCCCCATGGCCGAGTCGGCAGGCCTGCCCTTCCTCCACGTCCCCGTCTCCCCCGCCACCAAGGAGGCTGCGGAGCAGCGCCTGCTGGAGCTGGTCGAGGAGCACGACATCGACCTCGTGGTGCTGGCGCGCTACATGCAGATCCTCTCGGACGATCTGTGCCGCGCGCTGGCGGGGCGGGCCATCAACATCCACCACTCCTTCCTGCCGGGGTTCAAGGGAGCCCGTCCCTACCACCAGGCCTACGAACGGGGCGTGAAGCTGGTCGGCGCCACCGCCCACTACGTCACGGCCGACCTGGACGAGGGGCCGATCATCGAGCAGGAGGTCATCCGGGTGGACCACAGCTACGACCCGAGGGCCCTCTCCACCGTGGGACAGGACGCCGAGGCGCTGGCCCTCTCCCGCGCGGTCCGCTGGCACTGCGAGCACCGCGTGCTCCTGGAGGGCACCAGCACCGTCGTCTTCCGCTGAGCACCGCCGTACCTGCGGCCCCGATCCTGCTTCGCCACCGGGTCCGGGGCCGCAGCCTCCCCTGTACCGGCCGGATCCACCGGCATCCGTCGCTGTCCAGCAGCACCCACCGAAGGAAACAGACCATGATCGGTTCGGAGACCCTCAACGACTACCTGGAGCGCCTGGCCTCCCGGGAGCCCACGCCCGGGGGCGGGGCGGCCGCGGCGCTGCACGCGGCCCAGGGGGCCGCCCTGATCGCCATGGTGGCGCGCTACACCACCGGTGCGCGCTACGCCCAGCACGAGGAGC
This sequence comes from Kocuria sp. CPCC 205263, assembly GCF_040981075.1. Classification (NCBI taxonomy): domain Bacteria; kingdom Bacillati; phylum Actinomycetota; class Actinomycetes; order Micrococcales; family Micrococcaceae; genus Kocuria; species Kocuria sp. CPCC 205263. Next base: position 1,439 of record NZ_JAVKPV010000022.1, read on the forward strand.
GCTCCCTCCGGATCGCCGCCCGCACCGACGCCATCATCCCGGAGGCGCTGCAGCTGGCCGACGACGACGAGAAGGCCTTCGCGGCCGTGATCACCGCCTACCGCCTGCCCTCGGCCTCGGAGGAGGACCGAGCCGCTCGTTCCGCGGCCATCCAGCAGGCCACGATCGCGGCGGCCGCACCTCCGCGGGCGCTGATCGGCCTGGCCACGGAGGTGATCGACCTGGGCCGGGAGCTGGCCGAGTTCAGCAACCCCCATGTGATCAGCGACGTGGCCGCCGCTTCCGAGGCGGCTCGGGCCGCCATCGCCACGGCCCTGATCACGCTGGACATGAACATCAGCGCGATCACGGACGAGCGGACCCGGGCGGAGTTCACGGACGGGCTCCAGGACGGCCACGATGCCGTCCGGTCCGCCCAGTCCGTGACCGACCGCGTGCGCGAGAAGGTGATGGCATGACCGCGCGCCGGCTGACCGGGGCCCCCGTCGCACAGCGGCTGCGGGCCGAGACCGAGGACAACGTCACCGCCCTGCGCCACCGCGGGGTGGTCCCCGGGCTGGCGGTCGTGGTGGCCACCGACAACGAGGCGACCCTGTGGTACGTCCGCTCCATCGCGCGAGCTGCGGACAGGGCGGGCGTGCACTGCACGGTCGTCGACCTCGGGGCGGACGCCGGCGAGGACGAGCTCGCCTCGACGCTCGCTCTGCTCAGCGCGGACGAGGACGTCCACGGGATCATCCTGCAGACGCCCCTGCCACCGGGCGTGGACGGGGACGGGCTGGTGTCCCGCATCAGCGCCGCCAAGGACGTCGACGGGGCCAACCCCCTGAGCCTGGGACGCCTGACCGTGGGACAGGATGCCTTCGCCCCCGCGACGGCCCGCGCGGTGGTCGAGATCCTGGAGCACTACGAGGTGCCCCTCGCCGGCCGGCACGTCTCGGTGGTGGGTCGCTCAGCGGTCGTCGGCAAACCGCTGCTGCAGCTGCTGCTGCAGCGTGACGCCACCGTCACCGTCTGCCACTCCCGCTCCCGGCCGCTCGAGCGGTACACCTCCGAGGCGGAGATCGTCGTCGCGGCGGTGGGGCGGCCGGGTCTGGTCACCGGGGAGCACGTCCGCTCCGGTGCGGTGGTCGTCGACGTCGGCACCAACGTCCTCGACGACGGCGACCTGGTCGGCGATGTGGAGCCCGTCTCGACCACCGAGGTGGCGGCGGCCCTCACGCCCGTCCCCGGCGGTGTGGGCACGGTGACGACCGCTCTTCTGGTGCTGCACACGACGCAGGCGGCGCTGCGGCTCAGCCACGAGCTGGCCGCCACCCGGACGCCCGCGACGGGCGCCGTGCTCTGACCGCCGGACCGGTGCTCTCGCTCCTGCCGGCAGTGCCCAGCGGTGCCCGCGGGAGTCAGAGCACCTGACGGATCTGCGTCTCGAAGTCCTGGACGTGGTGGAGCATGATCGTGCCGGCCTCCTCGGCGTCGCCCGCCAGGACAGCGCTCAGCAGGGCGCTGTGGACCGTGATGTGCTCCTGCAGCTCGGGAATGCGGTCCGCCACCACGCACCAGATGCGGGTGGCCAGGTTGCTGTAGCGCTCCAGCGTGACCTGCAGGTGGGAGTTGCCGGCCGCCGCGTAGATCGCCCGGTGGATGCGCACGTCCCAGCGCAGCGCCTCGTCCTTGGGCAGCCCCTCGTTGCGCGGACCCGCCAGCAGATCGCGCAGCTCCTCCAGCTGGGGCCGGGAGTCCCCGCCGCGCCGTTCGGCCGCCAGCCGGGCGGCGAGGGGCTCCAGCACCTCACGGACCTGCGAGATCTCCGACAGCGCGGTGATGTCCACGGTGGTGGCGAACGTCCCGCGGCGGGAGTACGTGACCACCAGGTGTTCGGACTCGAGCCGTTTGAGCGCCTCGCGCAGCGGTGTCCGCCCGAGCTGCAGCTCCTGGGAGAGGCGGCCCTCGTTGAGCGGGGCTCCCGGGGGGATGTCCAGGAAGATCAGCCGGTCCTGCAGCTGCAGGAACGCCTGGTCGGCCAGGGAGAGCGGCTCGCCCTGGGTGTGGAGGGGCATGGTGGACATGGCGTGGTGTGCACTTTCCGTCGGCGTCGGGGAGCCACCGCGAGCGGACTCCTCCTGGAAGGGCCTTTCCCCTACCGTAGCGTCACATCCCACCGGATGCGGCCTGGTTCCTGCGCCCGGTGTCCCGCCGGGCCCTCGGAACCGTCGCCGTGGCGGAGGGGCCACCTGCGGCCGGACGGGTTCACAGCACGACCCGCATGGTCCGCTCGAAGCTGGTGACGTGGTCGAGGGCGAGACCGGCGGCCTCGTCGGCGCGCCCGGCGGCGATCGCCTCCAGCAGCTGCACGTGCTCGTGCACGTGCCCGGAGACCCCGGGCACCCGGTCCAGCACGAGGCACCAGATGCGGGTGGCGAGGTTGTCCAGCCGCACCAGCGTCTCCTCGAGGTGGTCGTTGCCCGCGGCCCGGTAGATCAGACGGTGCACGTCGAGGTCCGCGCGCATGAACGTGCGGTTCGTCGCATCGCCGCAGGCGAGTTCCTCGAGGGTGCGGGCCAGATCCTGCATCTGCTGCCGCACGGCCGGAGGAGCCGACAGAGCGGCCTTGTGCGCGGCGAGCGGCTCGAGGTGCCGGCGGAGCTCGGAGACGTCGGACAGGGCCGTGATGTCCACCTGCGTGGCGAACGTCCCCCTCCGGGCGTAGGAGACCACCAGGTGGTCCGTCTCCAGCCGCTTGAGCGCCTCCCGGATCGGAGTCCTGCCGATGCCCATCTCCGAGGCGAGGAGCGCATCGTGGATCATGGCGCCCGGCCGGATCTCGAGCATGGTCAAGCGGTCCCGCAACCGCCCGTACGCCTGATCTGCCAGCGACACGGGAACCTCTGGGCAGTGCTCGGTGATGGTCGTGGCGTTCATGACTTCCCTCCTGGATCGGGACCGGTGGACCGAGGGCGACGCCGCGGACGCGGGAGGCGCTCCGTCATCCATTGACACCCCGTGACCCCTAGCATACCTTTGGACCACAGCTGATATATCAAACTCGTATCAGCAATGGAATGCGATCCGTTTAGGAGCTCAGGGATGCCCGATCTGAACACTCATCTGGCCGAAGCCGACCCGGAGATCGCGGCGGCCATCGACCAGGAGCTGGTCCGCCAGCAGTCCACGCTGGAGATGATCGCCTCGGAGAACTTCGCCCCCGTGTCGGTGATGGAGGCGCAGGGCTCGGTGCTGACCAACAAGTACGCCGAGGGCTACCCCGGCCGGCGCTACTACGGCGGCTGCGAGCACGTCGACGTGATCGAGCAGCTGGCCATCGACCGCCTCAAGGCGCTGTTCGGCGCCGAGCACGCCAACGTCCAGCCCCACTCCGGGGCCCAGGCCAACGCCGCGGCCATGCACGCCCTGATCAAGCCCGGGGACACCATCCTCGGCCTGGACCTCGCCCACGGCGGGCACCTCACCCACGGCATGAAGCTGAACTTCTCCGGCAGGCTCTACCAGGTCGCCGCCTACGGGGTCTCCGAGGACGACCACCGGGTCGACATGGACGAGGTCGCCCGGCTCGCCCGGGAGCACCGCCCGCAGCTCATCATCGCCGGCTGGTCCGCCTACACGAGGCAGCTGGACTTCGCCGCGTTCCGTGCGATCGCCGACGAGGTCGGGGCCTACCTGATGGTGGACATGGCGCACTTCGCCGGGCTCGTCGCCGCCGGGTTGCACCCCAACCCGGTGCCCCACGCCGACGTGGTGACCTCCACGACGCACAAGACGCTCGGCGGCCCGCGCGGCGGGGTGATCCTGTGCAAGCAGGAGCACGCGAAGAAGATCAACTCCGCCGTCTTCCCCGGTCAGCAGGGCGGACCCCTCGAGCACGTGATCGCCGCCAAGGCCGTGGCCTTCAAGCACGCCGCGGCCGAGGAGTTCACCGACCGCCAGGTGCGCACCCTGGAGGGCGCCAAGATCCTGGCCACCCGGCTGCTGTCCCCGGACGTCATGGCCACCGGGATCAACCTGGTCAGCGGCGGCACCGACGTGCACCTGGTCCTGGTGGACCTGCGGAACTCCGAGCTCGACGGCCAGCAGGGCGAGGACCGGCTGCACCGCATCGGGATCACGGTCAACCGCAACGCCGTGCCCTTCGACCCGCGCCCGCCGATGGTCTCGTCCGGGCTGCGCATCGGCACACCGGCCCTGGCCGCCCGCGGCTTCGGGGCCGAGGAGTTCACCGAGGTCGCCGACATCATCGCCCACGCGCTGATCCAGGAGCCGACCGACGACCTCGTCGAGCAGCTGCGCGACCGCGTCACGGCCCTGGCCGAGGCCTTCCCGCTCTACCCGCGTCTGTCCGCCCCTGTCCTGAACGGAGCCCGGTGATGGCTGATCCGCTTCCGGAGCACCCGGACTTCCTGTGGCACAACCCGGACCCGAAGTCCTCCTACGACGCCGTGATCGTCGGCGGCGGCGGGCACGGGCTCGCGACCGCCTACTACCTGGCCAAGAACCACGGCATGACCAACATCGCCGTCCTGGAGCGGGGCTGGCTGGCCGGCGGGAACATGGCGCGCAACACCACGATCATCCGCTCCAACTACCTGTGGGACGAGTCCGCGGCCATGTACGAGCACTCCCTGAAGCTCTGGGAGATCCTGCCCGAGGAGCTGGAGTACGACTTCCTCTTCTCCCAGCGCGGCGTGATGAACCTGGCCCACACCCTGGGCGACGTCCGCGAGTCCGTCCGCCGGGTCAACGCGAACAAGCTCAACGGCATCGACGCGGAGTGGATCAGCCCGGAGCAGGTCAAGGAGCTCTGCCCGATCATCAACATCGGCGACGACATCCGCTATCCGGTGATGGGGGCGACCTACCAGCCGCGCGCGGGCATCGCCAAGCACGACCACGTGGCGTGGGCGTTCGCCCGCAAGTGCGACGAGATGGGCGTGGACATCATCCAGAACTGCGAGGTCAACGGCTTCGTCAAGGACGGCGACCGGGTGGTGGCCGTGGAGACCTCCCGTGGGCGGATCAACACCGGCAAGGTCGGCCTCTGCGGGGCCGGGCACAGCTCCGTCCTGGCGGAGCTCGCCGGGTTTCGGCTGCCGATCCAGTCCCACCCGCTGCAGGCCCTGGTCTCGGAGCTGCACGAGCCCGTGCACCCGACCGTGGTGATGTCCAACCACGTGCACGTCTACGTCTCCCAGGCCCACAAGGGCGAGCTGGTCATGGGCGCCGGCGTGGATGCCTACAACGGCTACGGCCAGCGGGGCGCCTTCCACGTCATCGAGGACCAGATGGCGGCCGCGGTGGAGCTCTTCCCGATCTTCGCCCGCGCCCACGTGCTGCGGACCTGGGGCGGCATCGTCGACGTCACCCTGGACGCCTCGCCGATCGTCTCCAAGACGCCCGTGGACCAGATGTACGTCAACTGCGGCTGGGGAACCGGCGGGTTCAAGGGAACTCCCGGAGCCGGCTACTCCTTCGCCCACACCATCGCCAACGACGAGCCCCACCCCCTCAACGAGCCCTTCGCCCTGGAGCGGTTCGAGACCGGGGTCCTCATCGACGAGCACGGCGCCGCCGCCGTGGCCCACTAGGAGGCCGGACCACCATGCTGCTGATCGAGTGCCCCAACTGCGGGCTCCGCGACGAGACCGAGTACCAGTACGGCGGGGAGGCCCATGTGCCCTACCCCGAGGACCCCAGCCGGCTCTCAGACAAGGAGTGGGCGGAGTACCTCTTCTACCGCAACAACCCCAAGGGCCTGATCGCCGAGCGGTGGGCCCACGCCGTCGGCTGCCGCCGCTGGTTCAACGTCGTCCGCGACACCGTGACCTACGAGATCAAGGCCGTCTACAGGATGGGCGAGCCCAAGCCCGAGATCGGAGGCGTCAAGTGAGCGCTCAGACCCACCGCCTGCCGGCGCAGCAGAGTGCCGCCGGCAGCATCGACCGCACGAAGCCGGTGCGCTTCACCGTCGACGGGCAGGAGCACACCGGGTACGCCGGTGACACCCTGGCCTCGGCCCTGCTCGCCGCGGGGCGCATCCACTGCGGCGACTCGATGTACCTGGGCCGTCCGCGCGGGATCGTGTCCGCCGGCGTGGAGGAGCCCAACGCCCTGGTCAAGGTCGCCGCGCGCACCGGGGCCGACGTCGACGAGTCCATGCTCCCGGCCACCACGGTGGAGCTGACCGACGGGCTGCGGGCGAGCTACCTGCGCGGGCTCGGACAGCTCGACCCCCGCAAGGACGAGGCCGTCTACGACCACAAGCACGTGCACACCGACGTCCTCGTCGTCGGCGCCGGGCCCGCGGGCCTGGCCGCCGCCCGGGAGGCCGCCCGCACCGGGGCCCGCGTGATCCTCATGGACGAGCAGCCACAGGCCGGTGGCTCCCTGCTGTCGGGCCGCGACGACGTCGTCGACGGCCTGCCCGCCCGCACCTGGGTGGCCGAGACCCTCGCCGCTCTCGTGGCGGCCCCGGAGGTCACGGTCCTGCACCGCACCACGGCCTTCGGCAACTACGACAGCAACTACGTCGTCGCCGTCCAGCGGCGCACCGGCCACCTCGCCGAGGCCCCTGGGGCCGGGGTGTCCCGGGAGCGGATCTGGCACGTGCGGGCGCAGCAGGTCGTGCTGGCCACCGGCGCCCACGAGCGGCCGGTGGTGTTCGCCAACAACGACCGCCCCGGCGTCATGCTCGCCGGCGCAGTGCGCACCTACCTCAACCGCTACGCGGTGGCCGCCGGCACGTCGGTGGTCGTGGCCACCACGAACGACTCCGCCTACGACCTGGTGGCCGACCTCGTCGCCGCCGGAGTGCGCGTCGCGGCCGTGGTCGACTCCCGCCCGGAGCTCCACGGCCGGGCCGCCGAGATCGCCGGGAGCACCGGGGTGCGCCTGTTCCCCGGCAGCGCCGTGGTGGACACCGCCGGCGACGGCGAGCACGGGCGGATCAGCGCCGTCACGGTCGCCGAGCTCGACGGGTCAGGCACGCCGGCCGGCCCCACCACGACCGTGGACACGGATCTGCTCGCCGTCTCGGGCGGGTGGACCCCGGTGGTCCACCTGCACAGCCAGCGGCAGGGGAAGCTGACCTGGGACGAGCGCCTTGCGGCGTTCGTACCGGCCGCCCCCGTGCGGGACCAGCACACCGCGGGCTCGGTCAACGGCACCACCGACCTCGCGTGGTGCCTCACCGAGGGCGCCCTCGCCGGCGCCGAGGCCGCCCGCCGGGCCGGCTTCGAGACTCGGCCCGAGACCCCGCACGCGGAGAGCGTGGAGTCCTCGCCGGTCCGGCAGCTGTGGCTGGTGCCCGGGCCCGAGGGCGGGTCCGCCGACTGGGCCCACCACTTCGTGGACCTCCAGCGCGACCAGACGGTCGCCGACGTGCTGCGCTCGACCGGCGCCGGCATGCGCAGCGTCGAGCACGTCAAGCGCTACACCTCGATCTCCACCGCCAACGACCAGGGCAAGACCTCCGGGGTCAACGCCATCGGCGTCATCGCCGCGGCCCTGAAGAGCACCGACGTCGGGGGCATCGGCACCACCACGTACCGCGCCCCCTACACCCCGGTGGCCTTCACGGCCCTGGCCGGACGACGGCGCGGCGACTTGTTCGACCCGGCGCGGCTGACCTCGATCCACCCTTGGCACGTGGCCCGTGGGGCCCTGTTCGAGGACGTGGGGCAGTGGAAGCGGCCCTGGTACTACCCCCAGGACGGGGAGGACATGGACGCCGCGGTGCTGCGCGAGTGCGCCGCCGTGCGGACGGGCGTCGGCTTCATGGACGCCACCACCCTGGGCAAGATCGAGATACGGGGCAAGGACGCCGGGGAATTCCTCAACCGCGTCTACACCAACGCCTTCAAGAAGCTCAAGCCCGGCATGGGCCGCTACGGCGTCATGTGCACCCCCGACGGCATGGTCTTCGACGACGGCGTGACCCTGCGCCTGGACGAGGACCGGTACTTCATGACGACCACCACCGGTGGGGCGGCCAAGGTCCTGGAGTGGCTCGAGGAGTGGTCCCAGACCGAGTGGCCGGAGCTGGACGTGGTGTTCGCCTCGGTCACCGAGCAGTACACCACCGTGGCCGTCGTCGGCCCGAAGTCCCGGGCCGTCATCGAGAAGCTCGCCCTAGACCTGGACGTGTCCAACGAGGCGTTCCCGTTCATGGCCTTCCGCGAGACCGTCCTGGCCTCCGGGGTCCCCGCGCGGGTCTGCCGGATCTCCTTCTCCGGGGAGCTGGCCTTCGAGATCAACGTCTCCTCCTGGTACGGCCTGTCGGTCTGGGAGTCCGTCGCGGAGGCCGGCGCCGAGTTCGGCATCACCCCCTACGGCACCGAGACCATGCACGTGCTGCGCGCGGAGAAGGCCTTCCCCATCGTGGGCCAGGACACCGACGGCACCGTCACCCCGCAGGACCTGGGGATGGACTGGGTGGTGTCCAAGACCAAGGACTTCATCGGCAGGCGATCCTACGACCGCCCGTCCGCCACCAGCCCCGACCGCAAGCAGCTGGTCGCGGTCCTGCCGGTGGACCGGACGTTCCGGCTGCCGGAGGGTGCCCAGCTGGTCGACCACGGCACCCCCATCACCCCGGAGCAGGGGCCGGTCCCGATGGTCGGGCACGTCACCTCGAGCTACCGCAGCGCCGCCCTCGAGCGGACCTTCGGGCTCGCCCTGGTGGAGAACGGCCGCAACCGCATCGGTGAGACGCTCCAGGCCCCGCTCGACGGCCGGCTCGTGGACGTCGTCATCGCAGAACCCGTGCTCTACGACCCCGAAGGGAACCGCCGTGATGGCTGAGCAGCTCCTGACCGACACCACCACCCTGCGCCGCAGTCCCCTCGCCCACCTCGCGCAGCAGATGCACGAGCAGACCGTGACGGGTGAGCGGGGCGTGGCCCTGCGCGAGATCCCGTTCCTGACCATGGTGGGCCTGCGCGTGGTGCCCGGCACCCCGGCCGCCGAGGCCGTGACCGCCACGGCGGGGCTGCCCCTGCCGGGCGGCCACGGTCGGGTCACCGGCGCCCCGGACGGCACGGCGCTCCTGTGGATCGGGCCCGACGAGTTCCTGCTCGTCGGCTCCGAGGGCGCGGGGCCCGCGGAGATCGGCCCTGCGGGGAGCGACCTCCGAGCGGCGGGCACCGACGACGCCGGCACCGCCGCCGGACTGGCCCGGGCCCTCGGCACCCAGCCCGGTCAGGCCGTGGACCTGTCCGCCAACCGCACCACGCTCGAGCTGTCCGGGCCCTCGGCCCGCGCGGTGCTCGAGAAGAGCTGCCACCTGGACCTGCACCCGCGGGCCTTCGCGGTCGGCACCGCCGTGGCCACGACCCTGGGCCCGGTGCAGGTCCTGCTGTGGCGGACCGCGGAGCTGACCTGGCGGATCATGCCGCGGGCCTCCTTCGCCGAGTACACCGCCCGGTGGCTGCTGGACGCCATGACGGAGTTCGCCTCCCCCGAGGTGCCCTGATGGCCCTGTCCGTCCTGGACCTGTTCTCCGTCGGCATCGGGCCCTCCTCGTCCCACACGGTGGGCCCGATGCGCGCCGCCCGGCTGTTCACGGAGGGGCTGGCCGGTGACGGCCTCCTCGACGCGGTCTCCCGGGTCCGGGCCGAGCTGTTCGGCTCCCTGGGCGCGACCGGGCACGGTCACGGCTCGGACAAGGCCGTGATCCTGGGCCTGCAGGGTGAGGACCCGGAGACCGTGGACACCGACACCGCCGACGCCCAGGTCCAGGCGAGCACGGACCGCGGTCAGCTGTGCCTGGCGGGCGTCCGCCCGATCCCCTTCGACCGGGCCGGGGACGTCGTGATGCACCGGCGCAAGTCGTTGCCGGCGCACCCCAACGGCATGACGTTCCACGCGTACGGGGCGGACGGCGAGCCGGTGCGGGAGCGCACCTACTACTCGGTGGGCGGCGGGTTCGTGGTGGACGGTGACGCGTCCGGGGCGGACCGCGTCGTTCAGGACACCACCGAGGTGCCGTACCCGTTCACCAGTGGTCGGCAGCTCCTGGAGCACTGCCGGCGCGAGCAGACGTCGATCGCCGGGATCATGCTCGCCAACGAGCTGTCCTGGCGCAGCGAGGAGCAGCTCCGGTCGAGCCTGCTGCACATCTGGGGCGTCATGCAGGAGTGCGTGGAGAACGGGTGCACCCGCACGGAGGCACGGTTGCCCGGTGGGCTGAAGGTCCGCCGCCGGGCACCGGGCCTGCGGGCCCGGCTCCGGGAGGCCGAGGCCGCCGCCGAGGCGTGTGCCGTCCGGCCGGCGTCCGATCCCCTGCAGGCCATGGAGTGGATCAACCTCTACGCCCTGGCGGTCAACGAGGAGAACGCCTCCGGCGGGCGGATCGTCACCGCCCCGACCAACGGGGCGGCGGGCATCATCCCCGCCGTGCTGCACTACTACGCCCGGTTCATCGCCGGGGCGGACGAGGACGGGGTGGTGGAGTTCCTGCTGACGGCGGCCGCCGTCGGCATCCTCATCAAGGAGAACGCCTCCATCTCCGGCGCGGAGATGGGCTGCCAGGGCGAGGTGGGCTCGGCCTGCTCGATGGCCGCCGCGGGCCTGTGCGCGGTGCTGGGCGGCACCCCGGAACAGGTCGAGAACGCCGCCGAGGTCGGCATGGAGCACAACCTCGGGCTGACCTGCGATCCGGTGGGCGGGCTCGTGCAGATCCCGTGCATCGAGCGCAACGCGATCGCCTCCGTCAAGGCCATCAACGCCGCACGTCTTGCCCTCCAGGGCGACGGCGAGCACACGGTCTCGCTCGACCAGGTCATCAAGACCATGCGCGAGACCGGCAACGACATGAAGATCAAGTACAAGGAGACCTCCCGTGGTGGACTGGCCGTCAACGTCATCGAATGCTGAGCAGCTCCTGCAGCCGCAGGCCGTGTCCACGGCACCTGCCACGACGGAGCTGGTGCTGACCCTCGACTGCCCCGAGAGACCGGGGATCGTGCACGCCGTCAGCGGTGTGCTCCTGGAGCACGGCTGCAACATCGTCGAGCTCACCCAGTTCGACGACCGGCGGCTCGGCCACTTCTTCATGCGCGTGCACGTCGCCTCGGCCACGGGCGAGGGCCTCGACCCCGAGGCCCTCCGGGCAGACCTGGCCCCGGTGGCCGAGCGCTTCGACATGCGCTGGGAGCTCAGCGAGCACGGGGCGAAGCGGCGCGTGCTGGTGATGGTCTCCAAGTTCGGCCACTGCCTCAACGACCTGCTCTTCCGCGCCCGGACCGGAGACCTGCCCGTGGACATCGTCGCGGTGGTCTCCAACCACCGGGACCACCAGCGCCTCGTCGAGTGGCACGGCATCCCGTTCTACCACGTGCCCGTCACCCGGGACACCAAGCCCCAGGCCGAGGCCCGCCTGCTGGAGCTCGTGGACCGCTTCGAGGTGGACCTCGTGGTCCTGGCCCGCTACATGCAGGTGCTCAGCGACTCGCTGGCCACCCGGATGGAGGGACGGGTGATCAACATCCACCACTCGTTCCTGCCCAGCTTCAAGGGGGCCAAGCCGTACCACCAGGCCTACGACCGCGGGGTGAAGACCGTGGGCGCCACGGCGCACTACGTCAACGCCGAGCTGGACGAGGGCCCGATCATCGCCCAGCAGCTCGTGGACGTGGACCACACTTACGGCCCGGAGGACCTCGTGGCGGCGGGCCGGGACACCGAGTGCAAGGCCCTGTCCAACGCGGTGAAGTGGCACTGCGAGGGCCGGGTCATCCTGCACGGCAACCGCACGGTCGTCCTGCGCTGAGCACGCACGACAGAGCGCCGCCCCCGGGGGGTCCCCGGGGGCGGCGCTCTGTCGTAGGTGCTCCGGGACGCCACCCGGGCCGGCCTCCTGCCGGCTCAGTGGCCGCGGTCGATCCACTCCTGCAGGTGGGGCGCCTCCGTGCCGATCGTGGTGGTGTCCCCGTGGCCGGTGAGCACCTCCGTGGTCCCCGGCAGGGTGAGCAGCCGCTCGCGGATGGAGTCGACGATCGTGGGGAAGTCCGACCAGGACCGGCCGGTGGCGCCGGGACCGCCCTGGAACAGGGTGTCCCCGGAGAACAGCACTCCGCCCTCGCCCAGGTCCGGTGCCCAGAAGCACACCGAGCCCGGCGAGTGACCCGGGGTGTGCAGCGCGGTGAGGCGCACCCCGCCCACCGAGTAGACGTCACCGTCGCGGATGATGCGGTCGAAGCGGCGGGCGGGGTGGACCTGCTCCCAGAGCATCGTGTCGTCCGGGTGCAGGTACACCGGTGCCCGCAGCTGCTCGGCGACCTCGACGACGGCGCGGATGTGGTCGTCGTGGCCGTGGGTGAGCAGGATGGCCACCACTGCCCGGCCGCCGACGGCGTCCACGACCTGCTGCGGGGCGTGGGCCGGGTCGATGACCACGCACTGCTCGTCGTCGCCCACGATCCACACGTTGTTCTCGACCTCCCAGGTGCCCCCATCCAGGGAGAACGTCCCCGAGGTCACCAGGTGCTCCACCCGGACCCGGCCCGTGGCGTCCGTGCGCCGTCCCACATCCGGCCGCGCGGTCATCGGGCCGCTCCGGCCGGGGCGGCCACGCCGGTCTCCGCGCCGCGCTCCTCCGCACCGGTCGCGGAGCGGTCCAGCTCCACGACGGAGCGCAGGACGGTGCCGGCCTTCATCTTCGCGAAGGCCTCTTCGACGTCGTCCAGGCCGATGCGCTCCGTGACGAACCCGTCGAGGTCCAGCCGGCCCAGCCGGTACTGGTCCACCAGCATCGGGAAGTCCCTGGAGGGGAGGGTGTCGCCGTACCAGGCGGACCTGATGGACCCGCCGCGGCCGAAGACCTCGTCCAGCGGGATCTCCCACGTGGTGCCGGGGGCGGGCACCCCGACCAGCACCATCCGGCCGGCCAGGTCACGGGCCTCGAACGCCTGCTTGAAGGTGGGGGCGATGCCCACCGCGTCGATCACCAGGTCGGCGCCGTTCCCGCCCGTGAGCGCCCGGATTGCCGCCACGGGGTCCTGCTCCTTCGAGTTGACCACGTGGGTGGCGCCGAACTTCTCCGCGGTGGCCAGCTTCTCGTCGTCGAGGTCCACGGCCACGATCGTGGTGGCCCCGGCCAGTGCGGCACCGGCGACTGCGGCCGCCCCGACCCCACCGCAGCCGATCACGGCCACGGACTCCCCGCGCCGGACGGCGCCGGTGTTGAGCACCGCGCCGATGCCGGCCATCACGCCGCACCCGAGCAGCCCGACGGCCGCGTACTGGTGCGGTTCGAGGTCTGCCTCGATCTTGGTGCACTGCCCGGCGGCCACCAGGGTCTTCTCGGCGAACGACCCGATGCCCAGGGCCGGGGTCAGCGGGGTGCCGTCCTCGAGCGTCATCCTCTGGGTGGCGTTGTGGGTGGCGAAGCAGTACCAGGGCTCGCCCCTGCGGCAGGCCCGGCACTCGCCGCACACCGCCCGCCAGTTCAGGATCACGTGGTCGCCCACGGCGACCTCGGTGACCCCCTCCCCGACCGCGGACACCACGCCCGAGGACTCGTGGCCGAGCAGGAACGGGAAGTCGTCGCCCACCCCGCCCTCGACGTAGTGGTGGTCGGTCTGGCACACCCCGCAGGTGAGCACGTCCACCAGTGCCTCCCCCGGTCCGGGGTCCGGCACGAGGATGGTCTCCACACTCACCGGCTGGTTCTTGCCCTTGGACACCACGCCCTTGACCTTGTGCATGCTGGAACTGCCTTTCGTCGTCGTCGGCACCGGGAACGGTGCTCGCTCGCAGAAGTCGTACTGGGAAGTCCCGAGGTCGGGACGAGAAGCCGCGGCCGGAGCGGCGCGCGCCCCGGCCGCGGCGGCAGGGGCCTCAGCCGCGGATCCGCTCCATGCCGGGGTCCACGAGCGGCTCGGCGCTGACCGTGGCGGGAATGCGCTCGCCGAGGTACTCGATCTCGACGCCGTCCCCCTCGGAGAGCTCCGGCGGGAGCCAGGCGTAGGCGACCGGGCGTCCCACGGTGTGGCCGAAGACGGCGCTGGTGACGTACCCGGCGGCGGCGCCGTCCACGTACACGGGCTCCTTGCCCATGACCACGGAGCGGCCGTCGTCGACCGTCAGGCAGCGCAGCCGGCGCCGCACCTGGCCGTTGGAGGCCACGGCCTCCGAACCCACGAACTCGCCCTTGTCCTTCTTGACGGCGAAGTCCAGTCCCGCCTCCACCGCGGTGTGCTCGGTGGTCATGTCGGTGCCCCAGGAGCGGTAGCCCTTCTCCACGCGCAGGCTGTTGAAGGCGGCGCGCCCCGCGGGGACGATGCCGAACTCCTGGCCCGCCATGTGCAGCAGGTCCCACAGCCGCAGTCCCTGGTCGGCGGTGGTGTACAGCTCCCAGCCGAGCTCGCCCACGTAGGAGAGGCGCATCGCGGTGACCCGCAGGCCGCCCACCCGGATCTGCTTGGTGCGGAAAAACTTCAGGCCGTCGTTGGACAGGTCGTCACGGGAGACCTTCGCCATGACCTCCCGGGCCTTCGGTCCCCACAGCCCGATGCAGCACGTCTCGGCGGTGGTGTCCCGGACCAGAGCCCAGGCGGCGGGGTCCTCGGCGCTCTGCCGGGTGGCCTCGGCGGACAGGTACGCCACGTCGACGCTGCTGTTGATGCCGGCCTGGAACAGGTTCTCGCTGAGCCGGGCCACGGTGATGTCGCTGCGGATCCCGGCCTTCTCGTCCAGCAGGAGGCAGTACGTCACGGCGCCCGGCTTGCGCAGGATGTTGCCGGTGGTGAGCCGTTGCAGCAGGGCGGCGGCTCCGGGTCCTTCGACCGTCACGCGCTTGAGCGGGGTCATGTCGTACATCGCCACGGCGGTGCGGGTCCTCCAGGCCTCGACCGCCGCGATCGGCGAGTGGAACCGGGCCGCCCACGGCTCGCGCTCCGGCTCGCGCCACTCCTCGGGCAGCTGCGCCAGGAGCGCGGCATTGGACTCGTACCAGTGCGGGCGCTCCCACCCGTGGCTCTCCAGGAAGAACGCGCCGAGCTCCAGCTCCCGGGGATAGAACGGGCTGACCCGCAGGTTGCGCGGCGACTCCCGGGGCTGGAGGGGGTGGAGGACGTCGTAGATCTCCACGAAGTTCTGCTTGCCCGTCTCCTCGACGTACTCCGGGGAGAGCTGCACGTCGTCGAACCGGGTGGCCTCGCAGCCGTGCAGGTCCGTCTCCGGGGTGCCGTCCACCAGCAGCTCGGCCATGGCCTTGGCCACGCCCGAGGAGTGGGTGACCCACACGGCCTCCGCCACCCAGAACCCGGCGAGGTCCGGGGACTCGCCGATGAGCGGGCCCCCGTCCGGGGTGAAGGAGAAGATCCCGTTGAAGCCCTCGGCCACCTCGCTGCCGCGCAGGCTCGGGAGGAAGCGCTGGCTCTCGGCCCACTGCTCGGTGAAGTCCTCGGGCGTGAAGTCCAGGCGGGAGGGCATCCGGTCGTGGGCGATGTCGCGGGGCGCGTAGTGCGGCAGGTCGGTCAGATCCACCGGCATCGGGCGGTGCGCGTAGGAGCCGATGCCGATCCGGTCCCCCCACTCCCGGTAGTAGAGGTCCGCGTCCTGGTGCCGGAGGATCGGCAGGGTCGCGCCGATCGGGGCGTCGTGCTTGCCGACCAGCTCCGGGACCGCGGAGGTGAAGACGTACTGGTGGGCCAGCGGCTGGATGGGGCACGGCATGCCGGCCATCTCGCCGATCGCGGGCCCCCAGAATCCGGCGCAGGAGACGACGATGTCCGCCGGCACGGTTCCGTCGGACGTGGTCACGCCGGTCACGCGGCCGTTCGACCGCTCGATGCCGGTGACGGTCGTCTCCGCGCAGTAGGTCACGCCGGCGCGGGTGGTGCGCTCGATGAGCACCTGCACCGCCTTGGCCGCCAGGGCGAGCCCGTCCGTCGGCACGTGATAGCCGCCCAGGACCATCTCGGGGTTGACCAGGGGGTGCTGCTCGAGCACCTCCTCGGGAGTGAGCAGTCGGCCCTCGATCCCCCACGACGTCGCGTAGCCCACCTTGCGCTTGAGCTCCTCCAGCCGCGCGGGCGTGGTGGCCACCTCGAGGCCGCCGACCTGGTTGAAGCAGCCCAGGGACACGAGCTTCTCCACGGTGTACCGCGCGAGGTGGGTCATCGTCCGTGACGGGTTCGTCTGGTAGACGAGTCCGGGGGCGTGGGACGTCGAGCCGCCGGGAAGAGGCAGCGGGCCCTGCTCCAGGACCGTGATGTCCGTCCAGCCGCGCTGGACGAGCTCGTCGGCAAGGTTGGTGCCGACGATGCCGGCTCCGATGATGACGACGCGAGGGGTGGTGCTCATGGGGTGGTTCTCCTGACCTGCGGGTGTCGTGCGGGGATCGGCCGGGTTCAGCTCGGCTGGGACTCGTGGCCGTTGACGGTGAGACCGGGCGGCAGGTTCGGTGCCTCGCTCGACTCCTCGACCATGATGTCGCCGTCCACGACGGCCACCTTGTGGGTTCGGACCGGCAGCTTGGCCGGAGGGGCGTCCACCGCGCCGGTGCGCAGGTTGAACTTGGACGCGTGCAGGGGGCACTCCACCTCGCACCCCTCCACCCAGCCGTCGGCGAGCGAGGCGTCCTGGTGGGTGCAGGTGTCGTCGAGGGCGAACAGCTCACCCTCCTCCGTGTGGAACACGGCGATGGGCGGGACGGTGTCGAGGCGCAGGGCGTCACCGGGTGCGAGGTCCTTGAGGGGACAGGCCTTGTGCATCGGATCAGATCCTTTCCTGAGGTGGCTCGGGCCTGCTGTGCCGAGCGTTGCTACCTCGACCGCACTGCCTCACGATGAGCAACAAGTGTTGCAATGTGCAACATCGTGAGGACTCGCACCGAACCCTGTCAAGAGCCGGGGCCCACCCGGAACCCGCGCCGAGCCGCACGGGGACGCAATGTAAATTCCCCGGGTCGAATTCGCGGGACCCCTTGACGGGGCCGGTGGCGAGGTTCACGCTGATTCTCACATTGTGAACCGCGTTGCACGAAGCGCACAGGAAGTCCGTCCCCCGGACCTCCCCGCCGTTGCTCCGGGTCATTCAGGACGAAGATCTGAAAGGGGTCCCTCATGGAGTCCCTCGTCATTGTCGGAGCGTCGCTGGCGGGCCTGTCGGCCGCCCGGGCCGCCCGGAGCCTCGGGTTCGCCGGACGACTGGTGATCATCGGTGATGATCCCGCCCGCCCCTACGACCGGCCCCCGCTGTCCAAGGACTTCCTCGCCGGCCGGATCGAGCTCGAGGACCTGGCCCTGGAGACCGACACCGACGCCCTGGAGGCCGAGTGGATCCTCGGGACCCGGGCGGTGTCCTTCGACGCAACCACCCGTCTGGTGCACCTGGAGGACGAGCGGTCGGTGCGCGCCGACGGCCTGGTGATCGCCACCGGTGCCTCGCCCCGGTCGCTGCCGCAGCTCGCCGGGAGCGCGAACGTGGTGAGCCTGCGCACCGTCGCCGACGCGCAGAGGCTCCGGGGGCTGCTGGCTGCCGGGCGGCGGCTCGTGGTCGTGGGCGCCGGCTTCATCGGCGCGGAGGTCGCCTCCACCGCCCACGCCCTCGGTCTGGACGTCACGGTGCTGGAGAAGTCCCCCATCCCCCTCTG
>NZ_JAVKPV010000046.1:0-725 GCF_040981075.1 Kocuria sp. CPCC 205263
GGCAGCACGCGCAGCGGGTCGGCGGCCGCGAACGGGATGGCGCCCTCGGAGATGAAGGACAGCCCGAGCAGCCAGGCCGCCTTGCCGTTCTCCTGCTCGGCGACCGTGAAGTAGCGCTTGGCGGCCGTCGAGGCCAGCGCCATGCCCAGCGGCGGCACCATGCCCGCGGCGATGACCGCGGCCATGACCTCCTGCGGGGCGGTGTTCGCGGCGGTCGCCGCCCCCAGCCCGGCGGCGGCGAAGGTGTAGGCGACCTTGTTGATCGGTCCGCCGAGGTCGAAGCCCATCATGAACCCGAGGATCGCCCCGAGGGCCAGGGCGCCCGCGCCGGTCATGCCGTTGAGCCACTCGGTCAGCCACGCCATGAACGTGGCGATCGGACCACCCAGCACCAGCAGCAGCAGGCCGCAGGAGAAGATCGTGGCCAGCAGCGGGATGATCACGACAGGCATCAGGGAGCCGAGCCAGCGCGGCAGCCGCGGCTTCGACAGCCAGTAGGCGGCGAGGCCGGCCAGCAGGCCGCCCACGATGCCGCCGAGGAAGCCCGCGCCCATGAAGTTGGCGATCAGCCCGGCCGCGAAGCCGGGGGCGATGCCGGGCCGGTCGGCCAGGCCGTAGGCGATGTAGCCGGCCAGGGCGGGCACGAGCAGGATCATGGCCAGGCTGCCCACCTTGAACAGCACGGCGCCGAGGTACTGGGCGAGGGTGGCGTCCCCGAGGTTCCA
>NZ_JAVKPV010000023.1:0-14098 GCF_040981075.1 Kocuria sp. CPCC 205263
GATTCCCGGGGCGCTGAGCTACCGGCGCGCCCAGGACCTGCCCTGGGCAACGGTGACCAGGCGGACCAGCCCGGTCGCAGACGGCGATGTCCCGGTGCTGCCCGCGCGGCACCATGTGAGCGTGCAGGCCTAGAACCCCGGCAACGCCCGCCCCTGGGTTGTGCTGGCCGAGGCCCCGACCGGTGAGCGCTTCGCCTGTCGCTCCTCCACCATGGGCGAGAACTTCCACGGCGCCGCCAGGAGAAGAAGACGGCCACACACCTGGCCCACCGCAGACAACGCTCCTAGTCTGGGAGCAGGTCCAGCAGCCGGCCACGATTCCTTCTAGGCCCAGGAGCCCCGGAATGGAAGTTCAGCTCTCCGTGTGCGTCGAGGTCACTGCTGACGAGAAGCACGCCCGCCTGGTGACCAGCGGGCACCTCACCGAGACCAACCAGCACCTGCTCTACCCGTTGATCCACCGCGCCCGCACCCTCACCTCCCAAACCCAGGTCATCGTCGACCTCACAGCGGTCACCCACTTCGAGGCCGCAGCCTTGGACCTGCTGCGTTGGGAGGTGGCGCTGGATCAAACCCAGCACGCCACCGGCCCGGTGCAGTTCGCCCTGCTCACATCACCACCGACCAACGGATCCAGCTCCACCCCCGAAGGCGGAACGTAACCTCCACCGCACCACGGTCTGCCGCCAATCCACCATATGTAAAGTGCTTTGGCCATGCCCATCCCCGACTCAAAGTTCACGCCGTGTGGCGCGCGAGCAGCGTTTGGATGTGTCATAAATTCCCTCGGACACGGAAGAAGGGGCCAGCCGGTCTCGGCTGACCCCATCAGGTTGTAGGTGCAGTTCAGGTGGTTCGAGAAGCCTCCGACTGAATGACCTTGGCGAGGTCGCGGGGACGGCTCCACATGGGCCAGTGCCCAGTCGGGAGGTCGATGACGTCGAGGTGCTCGACGTCATCGACTTCGGCAAACATGGGATGGCCTCCTCGGGCCAGCTCCAGCACCCGCGCGCTGGAGATCGAGCAGCACACCAGGGTGGTGGGGACCTTGTGGCGGGCGTCGTCGGTGAGCTCGACGGGCTGGCGAAGCACGGGACCGGGCTCAGGGACGGCTCGGGCGCGAAAACGCTCGAGGGCCTCGGCGCTCAGGCCTTCGAGGCTCGCCTGCTGGGCAAGGGCGTCGAAGGCCGGCAGCGGAAGCTCCTCCACCCCCTCCGGGAGGTCTGGGGCGAAGGCGCTTCCCGTCGCCACAGGGCCGGAGTCGACCCACACCACCCGATGGACCAGCTCAGGGTGCCGGTCGAGGACAAGACTGACGGGGGCGTTGGCCCCGCTATGAGCAACCAGTGTCACGGGCTCATCGTGGGAGGCCCCGAGTCGATTCATGACGTCCAGGACCGCTACGACTTGATCGTCGAGAGTCTTCTCCGCACGCTCAGGATCGTCCCCGTCGAGACCGGGCAGCGTCATCGCCACTGCACGAGACTGGTCGGTTGTGAGGTGTTCAAGGACTTCGTCCCACGCCCAAGCGCCCAGCCAGTGGCCGGGGATGAGCATGATGGTCGGACTGCTCGTCGTAGTTCTCATGACTTCACCTTCCTCGGTGCTGCGGGCAGGTGTGTGTCACTATTTGTGTCATGAATTTGCGGTGGGCTGAACGGTGAAGCGAGCCGAACGACTTCATGCCCTGTCCGAGAGGCTGCGCCGTAACGGATCACGGGGCTGCTCCGCCGAACGGCTGGCGAGGGAGTTCGGCGTGTCCGTGCGCACCGTCAAGAGAGACCTCGCTGCGCTCGAGAACAGCGGCGCGCCCGTATGGTCGCGCCCAGGTCCGGGCGGTGGCTACGGATTGGCTGTCGGCGCGTCCCTGCCACCTGTCAGCCTGTCCCCAGCGCAGGCCGTGGCGCTCATGGCGGCCGTGTCCGCTGCCCCCGATGCCCCCTACGCCGATCTGGCCGCAGCCGGGATCCACAAAATCCTGGACGTGCTCGATCCCAGAACCCGAGCACGAGCCGACGAGCTGGCCGGCCGTGTGTGGGTCAACGTGCTTCCCTTCTCTTCGCGCACCATCAGGTCGGCACTGGAGGAGGCGATGGCCGAGCAGCGGGTAGTCCGCATCCGCTACACATCAGGAGATGGGACGACGACCACCCGCGACGTCGAGCCCGTGCTGTTCGCCTCCATGAACGGCCAGTGGTACCTCGTGGGGTGGTGCCGAATGCGCAACGCGATGCGGTGGTTCACCGTGTCGCGCATCGAGCGGGCCAGCGTTACCACGACGGCTTGCGCCGGCCATACCGTCCAGGAGGTGGGGGAACCCCCAGCGAACGCCAGACCGGTGCACGGTCGGGGCGAGTGAGTCACTCAATCAACCCCTACTGGATCACAGCGGTGGGTCGAGGTGCTCGTCGACGTCGTGGATCTCATTAGTGAGACTGGTGCCCTCGGTTCCGCCCAACGGGGTGAGGTCCACGACGATGCCGGTGCCCACGTCCAGATGCACCCGGTACACCGTGGCCAGACCGTCCGTCAGGGTCGGGTCCTCGGGCCCGTATTCGTAGATCCGGGACGCCGGACTGTCCAGCAGCGGGCAGCACCCGCACCGTGGGAGGTAACCACCCACCCAGTCCTCGCCGTGACCGGCCAGCGGCCGGCAGGTCGCCGCCCAGGCCGCCCGGCCCCTCAGCACGGTGGCGGTGACGTCGCCGATTTCCACGCCCTGGTCCAGCTCGATGGGGTCGAGCATCGCCGTCCACCGGTAGTCCTGCCACATCGGGTCGCCGTGGTCCAGGTGCCAGCCCTCCGGCCGCTGAGCGACCAGCCCGTCCGGGCGCAGCACCACCCCTATCTCGGGCAGGGACAACTCATTTCCCACTTCGCCCACGGCCCCGACGTAGGGCACGCCCTCAGCGACCTCGATCCCGCCCAAGGTGCGCACAACCACCCGGTGCCGGGCCCGGTCGAGCCAGGCCTCCACCGGCCCGCCCTCGGCGGTGGCCCCACCATTGGACTGCCGACGGTGGGTGAAGTGCATCGTGGTGAACCGCCACGGCGAGCTGGCCGCCAGGGCACGGAAGTCCGCCACATCAGGCATGTCAGGCAGAACCGTTTCGCTCATGCACCCGAGTAGAGCACACCCGGGAGCGCACACAAGAAACCCAACTGCAACGTCGTTTTCTCGGGCAGTGTTCGGTAGCCGGCCTTACGTAAAGCAACGGAGTCCCGGGCTGCGTATGTCGCACTCCGCCCTGGTGGTTACCGCTCTGACGGAGGCTCCGCCCGGAGCCGTGGGGGACTGACGGCGGATCCAGGCTTCCTTCTGGATCGCTGTGGTTACGGGCGGGTTGTGGTGGATTCTGGGTCGGGATCGCTGCCGCACAACGCCCCTCGAGCAGGCCATGGCCCGCTCGAGGGGCGTCGCTTCAGAGGGAGATGAGGTAGGGATCAGCCGCGGTGGCGGGTCCTGGCCAGGGCGGTCCCCCCGGCGGCCAGACCGAGCAGCCCGGCAATGAGCCCCACCCAGACCAGAGGACCGGTCCCACCGGTGCTGGTGGAGTCCTCGGCGGCGGCGGTCGCCTCGTGCGCGGCGCCGTGGCCGCCGGCCTGCGCCTCGGTGATGGTCACTGAGGGGGCGGGGCGTTCGGGCTCCTCCTGGCCCTCGGTGGCCGGCTGATCCCAGGCGACGGTGCGCCCGTCGGTATAGGTCTGGGCCACCGGCAGCAGGATCTGCTGGCCCGCCTCCTCCGGCAGCGGGCCTACCGAGATGGTGAAGGTCTGGAACTGGCCGGGGTCGATGACGTGCTCCTCATCGGCCTTCCAGGTGATGGTGGAGGCCGCCTCGGTGAGCTGCCCCTCCCCGGCAGGCACCGGGGTGGCCAGCTCCTGCTCGGTGATTTCGGCGGTCCAGCCCTCCACGGGCTTGGTCCGCACCGAGGCGAAGGGCGTGTCCTCGGGCAGGTCCAGCTCGATCTTGGTGGTGGAGGCGGTGTCGGACTCGGTGGGCACCGAGAAGGTGATCTGGGTGTATCCGCCGGCCGCCGTAGAGGTCGCATTCGCCGTGACATGGGCTGCGGCCGGGGACAGGCCCAGGGCCATGAGCCCGGCCGCGGCCGCGGCAACGCAGGCGCGCCTGCCCAGGCGCGCGGTGGTAGGGGTGTTCGTCATGGGGTGGGTGCCTTTCATCGGCGCCACCGTGTTCCGGCGGCGCTGGGAAACCTGAAGGGTTCTCGAGGCAGGGCGCCGCGCAGCATCGGGGGTTCACACCCGGTGGATGGCCCGCAGCACCCCTGCGGCCGGGGGGCCCCGCACCCGGTCCCGGCGCACGCCACGCCGTACCAGCACAGGACGCTCCGCGGCTTGCCTCAACGGCCGTGCGGCGGCGGGAAGAACAGCTGGACGGACGAGGCCGAGCAGTGGTCGCAGCCACTCCAGGGCCAGCCACAAGGCGGCCTCGGCCCGGGTGATCACCAGGGCGGTGACCAGTACCGCCAGCACGTGCCCGACCAGCATGGCCGCACCCTGTCCGGAGGGTTCGTTATGGCCTGCCTCCAGCACCGACCCGGTCGGGCAGGCAGTGCCCGGGCCCAGAGGAGCGCTGTGATGGCTGTCAAGGACCGGAGCGCAGGCAGGCACGGCGGAAGCCAGGAGAAAGGCTTCGTGCAGGCCCCACTGGGCCACTCCGAGCGGCACCATCAGGCGGCCCAGGGTCAGTTGGCGTCCGCCGGCCCAGGCGACCGGGCCCAGGACTCCCGCAGCCAACCCGATCATCACGACCAAGGGTGGAAGGGAGCCCCCGCCGGCCAGGTGCCCGGCAGCGGCCAGGGCGAGGACGACGGCGGTGACCAGCAGAGCACGCAGAAGGCGCAGCGGGGCACGCTGTTCCATTTCCTGCTCCTTTTCCCTGCACCTTGCTCCTGCATGGTCGCCGGCCGGGGCGCCGCGGCGGTCGTGCGCCCCGAATCTACCGGCCGCACCCGGCAGCCGGGAAAGCAGCGGGGTCTGCGGCGGGAACGAGCTGTCCGGCGGGAACGAGCCGGGCTAGGGTTGCGCCCATGCGGAGCACCGGCGCCGGGACCACGGCGGGGACACATCCTGTGCGGGCCCAGTGCTCTCGCCGGGTCCTTCCGGTGGTGCTGACGGGCCTTCTCGTGCTGGTCCTCGCGGTCCTGGGGGTACCGGCGGCGGTGGCGCACACGGAACTCACCGGCGCGACCCCGGGTGAGGGCCAGGTCCTTGCGCAGGCACCGGCCACCGTCACGCTGTCCTTCAACGAACCCGTCGGCGCCTCGGCCGAAACCGTCCAGGTGCACACCCCGGCCGGGGACCCGGTGGCAGCACAGGTCCAGGCCCTGGACACCACCGTGACGCTGACTCCGGCAACAACCCTGGGGCCCGGTACCCACACGGTGGTGTGGCGGGTGATCTCCGCCGACGGGCATCCGATCTCCGGGTCCTTCACCTTCTCGGTCGGCGCCCCGAGCACCACCACCGTCGTGATGCCTGACAACGATCCGCTGCCCCGGGCGATGATCGCAGCCCAGACCGTGACCTACCTCGGGGTCTTCGCCGCGGCCGGTCTGGTGGTGTTCGAGCTCCTCGTCCTCCCCGCCGGCCCCGGCGTGGCCCCGGCCACCCGCCGCCGATTGCACCGGCTGGCCTACCTGGCTGCCGCGGTGGCCGCCCTCGGGGCGGTGGCCTCGGTCCTGGCCGCCGCCCGGTGGCAGGAGGCGATCAGCCCCGGCCCGCTCACCGATCCGATCCTGGCCGCCGCCCTGACCGTGGCCGGGGTGCTGGCCGCGGCGGTGGCGGTTCCTCACGCCACCGGTGGCCCCGGCACGCTCGTGGTCCGGGGCGTGGCCCTGGCGGGTGCGGCCGTGGCCGCTTTGTCCCTGGTGGTCACCGGTCACACCCGCAGCACCGAGCCCGGGTGGCTGGTCGTCACCGCCGATGCCGCCCACGTCGCCGCCGGCATCACCTGGGTCGGCGGGCTACTGGGACTGGCGATCGTTCTGGGGCGGGCCTCCGGCATCCCGGCTCCGCACGCAGCCACGGCCCTGGCCCGCTTCTCCGCCGCGGCGGCGTGGACGGTCGCCGCAGTGGCCGCCACCGGGCTGATCCTGGCCTGGCGCATCCTCGGCAACGTGCAGGGACTGGTGTCCACCGGGTACGGCCAGCTGTTGCTAATCAAGGTGCTGCTCGTGCTGCTCGTGGTCCTTGTCGCGGGGTGGAACCGTTACGTGCTCCTACCCCGCGTGCTCACCAGCAACGACACCAGCGCCGCGGGCTCCTTGCGGTCGGCGATCCACGGCGAGGCCGTAGTGCTGAGCCTGGTCCTGCTGATCACCGGTGTCCTCACCTCCCTCAGCCCATGACGGCATGAGCAGGAGCAGCGCCGCGTCCCACGGGCCTGTCCGATAAACGAACCTCTACCGCGGCACGGTCCGCCGCTAATCCGCCATATGTAAAGCGCCCCTTGGCATAGTGATCCCCGTGACTCTGTTCGAGCGCGCACTGACCCACCCGGAAATCGGCGCCACGGCCGGGCAGCTGCCCGACGGATACACCCATTTGAGGGTCCAGCGTGTCATCGTCCACGGGGAGTCGACGTTCCACCGCGCCGCCGATCGATTGATGAGCTGGCAGATGCACCGAGCAGCCGGTCTGACCGTCGAGGCCACCACACCCCGCGTCGAGCAGGACAGCCGTGTCCGTCTGCGCCTGGGCCGGCACCTGCTGCGGATTTCCTTCGGATGCCAGGTGGTCTACATGGTGAAGGAAGGGCGCCGGCGGGGCTTCGCCTACGGAACCCTGCAGGGTCACCCGGAGCAGGGCGAGGAGAGGTTCTGCGTCGAATGGCGGGAGGATGACACCGTCGTGTTCACCATCACCGCGTTCTCCCGGCCAGGCACGTGGTGGCCCCGCGCCCTGGCGCCGATCAGCCATCGCCTGCAGCAGCGATACACCCGGCGATACCTCCACGCTCTGTAGCGCCCCGCCGATACCCGGCGGATATGCGCCACAAGGGAACCCCAACTGCAACAACGTACGGGCTGGCTGGGGTGCGTCGCCGGAGGCAATCAGACATGTCCCCGTCCTACGGGGCCAGGGAGCTTGCGGTCCGTACTGCGGAGACGACGTCAAGGATCCCTTCAGCGGTCGCGGCCGCGTCCTTTTGATCGGTTATCAACGAGGCGTGGGTGGCCCCGTCGATGACGCGGTGGGCGCTGTTGGTCGACAGCGCGGCAAGGGCTTCCTGCGACGCCGCCCAACCGGGTGCGCTCCCACTGCCTGCTGTCAGAACGATCAGCGGCTTGTCGGTGAAGTCCCTCAGAGCCGCCGCCTGTTGCACAGAGGATCCTGCGTGGCTGTACTCCTCGATCGTGCTCTGTAGGTGGTCGGGGCTCTGGAGGTCCAACAACCGGCCCAGGCCCAGTCGGGATGCGCCGACGACCAGCGCAGTGACACGGTCCATCGTGTCGTCGGCGTCCGCGTGAGTGGCCAGTGCTGCATCTGGCTCCGGGTTCGATGCCGGCGCGGTGGAATCCACGAGGACAAGTCCGGTTACCTCCTCGGGATAGCGGGCAGCGTACGTGAGGGCATAGAGGCCCCCGAACGAATGCCCGGCCAGCACGTAGGGTCCCGGCTCGTTGCCACGCTGTAGCAACGTGTGCAGATCGGTGGCGATCTGCGCCCCGTCCTGGACGGTGTTCGCCGGATCGCTCCATCCACGGCCTGCCCGGTCGTAGACGCACACCCGGGTCTCACGGGCAACCACCGGTGCGATCAAGGCCAGGTCAGATGACATGTGGCCTGCGCCCGGTTCGAGCACGACGGTAGGAGCACCTGAGCCGGTGCAGTTCAGGTACAGGCGGTGCCCGCCGACGTCGATCAACTGCCCTTGCCCCGGAGAGGCCTGAGCGTCCACCGCTTGCCGCACGGTTTCGTAGCCGCCCCCCACCGAGGCCAGGACCAGCGCCACGATCACTGGATAGAGCAGCACGCGCCCGCTGCGGCTGCGAAGCTGTCGATGGGCGTGAGCGAGCATCCAGATCGTCAGTACCAGCAAGACCGGAGGCCACACCCACGCGAGCACCTCCTGGGCGGGGGAACCGAACGCCATCAGCAGGACACCACCCAGACCGATGAACAGTGCTGGAGCCACAGCCCACCTCTGGGGTTGGTCCGTGAACCTCACCGACAGCACGACCAGCAGGACCCATCCCAGCGCAAACCCCACCAGAATGGCCCCGGTCACCCCAGTTTCGGTTGCCGGAACGAACGGGGCGGCGGCCAGCAGCAGGGCAACCAGCACCCCGGCAATCATCGAGCCTGCCACCACCCCACCAATGTGTCCTTTGCGCGAGGAATCATCGGGGGACGGACGGTCCCGACCCCGGGGTGTGGGGTTTGTGGGAGTGTGACTCACTGTGGGCTCGATTCTCTGCACTGCTGGCCTCATGCAAGGACAGCCCTCCGTTCTTGAGGCATATGACGCCCATCCGACGGTAAGCCTTCTCCACCCATCGGAGACAGCTCTCCGGGAAAGGCCCGCCAGGAAAAGACCACACCCGACCAGGTGGTTGGAACCACCGGGTTGCGCATGGGCTCTCGCAGTACGTTGCCAGGTCCGTCGCCGGTCCTCCGGAGCCACAAGTTTTGGGGCATGAGCGCTCCGAGAAAGGTAAGCCCCCGCACCCCGACCCCTGCCCCGTAAGCTCTGGCGAAAGCCGACGTGGTCAGCGGTGAGCACCCCAGACAGTCCAGAAGGTGACGACCAGGGCGCCGGTTCCTCACCAGCGGCAGTCGAACGCTCGACACTGCAGGTGCCGCAAAACGGAATCCCTCAGCATGCCACTGCGGCCCCACCGCAAGGACTCAGGAACCGGTGGAGTTCCAGCCCTGCTGGTGGAGTCTCTCAATGCCCTCGAGCAGGACGTCCAGGGCGAACTCGAACTCGACCTGTTCATCACAACCCCCACCGGCCGATGGACCTTCCTGGTGGGAGGCGGCGGTGGCGATGGCGATGATGTGGGGGTACTGATCGGCGAACTGCTCGAACATGACAGCCCGCGCATCCGGGTCGGCAGGTGGTTCCGGTGTAGGGAACACGTCCTGGGTGAATCCCCACATCCGAGTGCCCAGGGCGTGCATCGCGTGGTGGGTGAGGTCGGCGGAAACACCACCCGCCAGGAAGATCCCCATGAGCGAGTCCATGTACTCCAGCACCACCGGCGAGGCCTGCGTGCGCGACTGGATCACTTGACAGGCCCAGCGGTGACGCACCAAGGACTGTCGGGCTGACAGGATCCGCTCCCGCACCGCCGTCCTCCACTCAGTCCCAAGGCGGGGACGGTCGATCTCGGCGACGACCACATCGACCATGCCGTCAAGCAGCTCCTCTTTGCTCGCCACATGCTTGTACAGCGCCATGGGAACCACACCCAGTTGCTGAGCCAGACTACGCATGCTCAGCGCTTCGATACCGGAGGTGTCGGCGAAGACCACAGCGGCGCGCAGCACCCGGTCACGAGTCAAAGGAGCGCGACGATGGGTCTTCACGGGCCGATCCAGCACGGCCTCCTCCTCTGGAACCGTCATGTTCTCTCCCTCTATTGCCGGGTATACATCGTACACCTACACTCATGACACAAGGTGTACGTCGTACACCTTGTGTTCCGGCAGCCGAGGAACTCACCTTCCGGCCGCTTAGGACCGCCCTACCCGCCCGACTCGGCCTGACACACCTCCCACCGCCCGGTGGGAGGTGCCACCACTGCCCACGAGGACACCGACATGGCCATCACCGACCGCACTACCGACTCCTCGAAAGCCCCGATGGTGCCAGAGCGCAAGACCGCCCTGGTCGCGGGCGCGATCTACCTGCTGACCTTCATCTCGATCCCCACCCTGGCCCTGTACACCCCGGTGCACGATCCGGACTACGTCTTGGGCCCCGGACCCGACACCCCGGTGCTGATCGGGGTGGCCCTGGAAACCATCATGGCCCTGGCCTGCATCGGCACCGCCGTCGTCCTGCACCCGGTGCTCAAACGAGTCAATGAGGCGGCTTCGCTGGGTTTCATCGCCGCCCGAACCTTAGAGGCGGCCACCATCTTCGCCAGTGTGGCGTGCCTGCTGACGGTCGTAAGCCTGCGACAGGCCGGAGTGGGGGCCGATGCGCTGGTCAGCGCCCAAGCCCTGATGACCTTGCGCGACTGGATGTTCCTCACGGGACAGGGCTTCCTACCCGCCGTCAACGCCGTGCTGCTGGGGTCCCTGCTGTACCGGGCACGCCTGGTGCCTCGGATCCTGCCGGTGATGGGCCTCATCGGCGCCCCGCTGCTGATGGCTTCGGCCGCAGCCACCGTGTTCGACCTGTGGGGTCAGATCTCCGTACTGGCGGGCCTGGCCGCCCTGCCGATCGCGCTGTGGGAATTCTCCCTGGGAATGTGGCTGGTCGTGAAGGGTTTCAAGCCCTCCCCCTTCACCGCGGGACCGGCCACCGACGCCACCCCGACCCCCACCACAACGGCCGAGAATGAGCCTCATTCCGGGCCTCCGCCACAGGTGGAACCTCTACCGCAGCACGGTCCGCCGCTAACCGGCCATATGTAAAGCGGAGAACGTCTAGCTACTCCGCCTCCTAAGGGGGCCTTGGGGCAACCTCGGCGCATGTGAAGCCCGCGGGGGAACCCCTACCGCAACGCGGTTAGCCAAGCAGTCCATCGAATCCTCGGCTGTCCCGATTGGTGTTCACAGATCCGTCACAGGTCTGCCGTGCGGCCGGCACAGGACTGGTGCGTGTACTGGATGTCAGCTACCCCGCCTCCAGGACTCCGAGGAGAAACCATGACCACCGCCCACCGTCTGCGCACAGCAGCTGCCGCGCTGAGCCTGATCGGCATTCTGTCCACCACCGCCTGCGCTCCGCTCACCACCGAGGCCAGCACCTCGACGACCTCGGCCGTCGCCTCCAGCGCGACCGCCGTGGACGCTACAGGCGCCACCACCGCAGCGACCACCACGACCACGGAATCGTCCACGACCACTGAGCAGACCATCACGGACACGGCTACCGCGGCCGAAGACTTCCTGGCGACGCTGTCGGCCGAGCAGCGCGAACAGGTCCTCGACGCCTACGACGACGAGACGAAGACCACCTCGTGGTCGAACTTCCCGGTCACCTTCGTCGAGCGCGCCGGGCTGAACCTGGCGGATCTGACCGAGGAGCAGCAGGCCGCCGCCCTAGAGGTCCTCGAGGGACTACTCAGCGAGGAGGGCTACGCGACCGTCACCGGGATCATGGACGGGGACCAGTTCCTGCTGGAGAACAGCAACAGCACCGAGGAATCCCTGGGCCAGTACTACATCGCCTTCTTCGGCGACCCCGCCGACACCAGCGCCTGGGAGGTGCAGTTCGGCGGGCACCACCTCGGGATCAACGCCACCCTCGACGGCGCCGAGGACTCGGTCACCTTCGCCCCCACCCACCTGGGCTCCCAACCGGCGGTCTACACCGACGCCGAGGGCAACGAGGTCCAGCCTGTGGCCGGGATGTACGAGAGTGCCTTCGCCTTCTACGACAGCCTCACCGAGGAGCAGAAGACGCAGCTGTACCAGGGCGAGCAGGTGAGCAACCTCGTCTGCGCCCCCGGGGGCACCTGCGACTACCCGACGGGTACGGGAATCGCCGGGTCGGAGCTGACCGAGGAGCAGAAGCAGCTGCTGCTCGACGTCATCGCCAACTGGGTGGGCCTGTCCGATGAGCAGACCACCGCCGAGGCGCTGGCAAAGATCGAGGCGTCCCTGGATGAGACCTACGTGAACTGGTCCGGGGCTACCACTTACGACATGACCGCCGGCGAGGGCATCTACTTCCAGGTCTCCGGCCCGGACGTGTACATCGAGTTCTCCAACCAGCAGGGCTCGGCCGGCGCCGACGTCACCGGGGTCACCACCGGCGGATGGGGACACATCCACACCATCTACCGGGACCCGGCCAACGACTACGCCGGCAGCGTCACCCAGCAGCAGGCATCCGGGATGGGCGGGCCCGGCGGCGCGGCTCCGGCCGGCGCCCCGCCCGCGGCGGGCTGACCCCGCACCGGAACACATCCCACAAACTGGTGCCCGCCGATCGCCCCGGACCACGGTGCCCAACGATCGGCGGGCACAGGTGGCCACACGAACACCGAGGTGCTTACGACATCGCCCCGGCGCCGCCGAGACCCACAGCACCTTGTCCCATCCACCCATGTGACCGGCGCCTCCATCCTCCTCGACGCGACGTCTGACAGCACCGAGGACGCACGGTCGAAGGGTCCTGACAGGACCCTTGTTCGCCCTGCACGGATAGCGCAGCACATCGTGAGTCCGGGGGTGCTGAGATCGTTCGGCAACATGTCCATAGAGGTGGGGACCCCGTGCCTCTTCCCTACCCCGCTCGGCCGAGGCCGGCAGGTCCTGCCTCGACCAGCGGTGCCCGCATAGGAATCCCTAGTGCAGCATCAGGGCATGAAACCTGCATGGCGGGACTTCACACCCCTGGCGACGTTGTAATGAGCTCGGCGACTGAGCCGGTGACGTTGAGGGGCAGAACTCTTTCCAGTTCAGCGGTCATTCCAAGGAGCCGATCTCTTTCAGTCGGTGCCCGAAGAAGAAGGAGACAACCACGCCGACAGCACCCATGGTGGAGAGCATTGCCCAGGTCTGGGTCGAGTTACCGAGACTAAGGACCACTCCGGTGAGCACGGGACCGATGGTATTGCCGATGTAGGTGCCGGTCTGGACGATGCCGGTGGCCGCCGCGGTGGCGCCAGGTGCCATGTGCGAGACCAGGAAGTGCACCAGTCCTGGCCACCCCCATCCCAGGCCCGCCGCGAGTAGAAATCCCACCATGTAGCTCCAGGTTGCAGGGATCGCCATGAGAGCAAGCCCGACGACGCAGGCCACGATGGCCGCCTGGATCAGCGGTAAAGCCGACACGCCGCCTCGATCGACGACCCGGCCGACCACGATACGGGTCAACGCTCCTGAGGCGCTGCCGATGGCGAGAAGCACACCTGCAGGGCCAACTGCGATCCCCCGCTCCAGCGCGCCGATCACGGCGAATGCAAGGGCGGAGTTGGCGGCACCAGCGGCGAACATCGTCATCGTGGCCATCAGCACCAACGCGCGGCGCACGTGGCGCTCCAGTTGCGCCGCCGACCGAGCCGCACCCTCAGCGGTGGGTGTTGCGCGCGTCAGGGCTGTGGGAATCAGCACGAGCACGCCAAGGACGGCCATCAGAATGAATGCCACGGGCCAGCCCAGGGTCAGCGCCACGAGTGGGATCGAGACGCCGGCGACCATTCCCGTCAGAGGGACCGCAGCCTGTTTCACCCCAAAAGCCAGACCGCGTGAGGAGGCTGGGATGTGTGTGACGAGCAGGTGGTTGGAAGAGGGATGCCCCAGACCGTTGCCTAGTCCCCCCAGGCTTGCCCACACGATCAGCCACGGCCACGACGGGATCCAGGACGCGCTACCCGCCAGGCTCAGGACCGCGAGCAGCACGGCCGCGATGCCCATGCCCTTCTCGCTGAGCCCACGACCGATCACACCGGCGCAGGCCGAGGTGAGGGCGGCCGCGGCCCAGTAGATCCCCACGGCCAGGCCGACCCCGTAGGCCGGGACGTGGATTGTTGCGGTGATCTCCGTGGCCAGCGCCCCGAGGAGAAACACCGGCATGTTTGTCAGAACGGTCACCAGCACGGCCACAGCCACAGCGGCGGATCCCCGACCCGGACGCCTCACGCGCTCCGACCTGTCACCAAGGCGTTCGATATCGCGCCTATCCCTAGCCCCCGGGGGGGCATGGCGGTGAAACGTTCATGGCTGGCTCTCCCGCCCTCTCGAGGCCTTCCCTCGCTATGAGGCAAGGCCTCTTTCATAAATGACACTGCCTGCCCCCTCGGCGTCCCTGGACCCTACCGAATCAGAGATGTCCAGATTTCTCCGCCTAGATGTGATGTCCAGGGAGGTTGTGCCGCCTCGCGGCGGTGAGTCGGGCTGACAGGTGAGGACCTCCGGTTGTGAAGTGGAGCTGTCTAGGAACCGCTTC
>NZ_JAVKPV010000024.1:0-8106 GCF_040981075.1 Kocuria sp. CPCC 205263
TGCCGAAGGTCCGTCCGCGTCGGTCAGCATCAGGATCTGGAACACTCGTGCTTCTCCACTCTGGCGTACGGGCTGGAACGTCCGAGCGCGCACCCGTGGTTCCCAAGCCGTCATCATTCAAGGGGCCGCGGCCGGGGCACTGTCCCGTCACGATGCGCGGCAGCTTTCTTATTAGGGCCACCGTCTGCGTGGACATCATAAGAAGGCGGCGTGAAGATCCTGTTACGACTTCGACAGCTTGCTTTCTTTGTGTGATGGGTGTCTCTAGGCTTTGGAACAGACAGCGTTGTCGAGCATCCCCCATCCGACGCTCGGACCTTATGTAGGTCCCGGTGCGCTCGACCACCCGGAGGCCCTTATGATCGTCTCCGATCCGTTGTCCCCGATCCCTGATGCCAAGGCTGTCCAGGTGCCGCCTGGCATCGGGGTGGGGATGGTGTTCGATGCCACCCCGTCGGTGGAGATTTCCGTTCTGTCCCGGTGCCGGATGCGCACCGGGCGGGTTGGGTTGAACCTGCGTGCCGGTGAGATCGTGCTGTGCGCCCCGTACGAACCGGTCGATCTGGGCATGGTCGTCATCGTGCGCTACGAGGCCGATGGGCACAGCCCCGGGGTGCTGATCTCCGCCGAGGAAGTTGAGGTCCTCGGATCTGCTCTCGAGCCTGTGACTCTGTGCGTGTGGGACAAGCCCGGGAGGCGCGACCGCTCTTGAGGCTCTGCGGTCAGGGTCCGGTGCACCGCACCCGGCGCGCGGTACCAGCGTGGCAGCCGCAGCTTCCGGCAACCGCAGCTCTCTGCCCACACAGCCATCTATTCACCACTCCCGTATGCCTACGTTGCAACCGATCAAACGGGGAACGCCTCTGCACTGTCATGGGAAGCAGCATGGGGGGACAAGCACAACGGGGGCCAGGGCAGGCCCATCGGGGCCGCCAGCATCGTCGTCCACGACCGTGCCGGCGGCCTCGTCCGCCGATCGCTGCGGCCCACGTAGATCTGAAGACCATCGATAGGAGGCATGCTTGTCGCTGTGTTCGCGGACCCCACTCTGAGGTGGCGCGGCCCCGGCTCGGGCCCTCCGTCGACGGACGCCGCCAAGTAACGGGGACAGGTTAGGTGTTCAGTGTGCTGGTCGGGGTGCACCCGTAGTGGGTGCGGTACTCGGTGGTGAACCAGGTCAGGTTGGTGAAGCCCCAGCGGTGGGCGATTGCTGCAACCGTGTCTCCATGGGTGTGGTCAGCGGCCAGCAGGTCGTGGTGGGCGGCGTCCAGGCGGGCCGTGCGCAGGTAGGCGCCCCGGGGTGGTGCCCAGGTGCTGGCGGAAGGCGAGCACCAGTCCGTGCGGGGACAGCCGGGCCGCGGCGGCGATCTCGGCCAGGCCCAGGGGCTGGGCGAGATGCTCGTCGATGAAGGCCACCGCCCGGTGGACAGGCCCGGGCAGGGAGCTGGAGTCCGTACCGGGTAGGTCATGGTCGTGGAAGGTGCTGGGGAAGGTCCACAGCAGGGCCGTGGCGATCTTGCGGTACGCCTCGGCACGGATGAGGGAATGGCTCATCGCTGCACGGTTGGTGAGTACCTCCTCCTGGAAGTGACGCACCGTGGCCGCCCAGAAGATGGCGGCGGCCTCGCTGTAGGGGGCGGTGCCGGTGAAGTGCAGTCGGAAGTCTTCGCGCTGGAGCAGTTCGGTCGCGTGGTCCTGCAACCAGGCGCTGTCCACGACGAGCATGGCCAGGTCGGTGCCCTCCATGGTGGACACGAAACGCCCCTCCGGCAGCAGGCGCGGCTGTTCGGTGACCCGGAACCGGTCCCGGCCGGCTTCCACCCGCAGCCGGCCGCCGGTGATGTGGGCGATGCCCAGGGTCTCCGGCGGGTCGATGCCGACCCGCAGCCACGAGGGCGAACTGAGTTGGGCGCGTAGGACACTCACCGGCCCGGCCATGGTCCAGGACAGGGCCAGCTCGAAGGCCCCCACCAGGGGAGCTTGGACCTGGGCGCGCCGAACCGTCCCGCCCAAGGCCTCGGCGGCCGCCCCAGCATCAGCGGTAGTGAGGCCACCACGCTGAACGTCATCCATGGTCAGTCACCCTAAGCACCCTCCTGCCCCTCCGGAAGCACAACAAGGCATCGTGACGCGGGGCCAGCACCGGCGGGAACACCTGAAGGCAGGAGCCGGGCAAGCAAACGCCGCCGAGTCCGGGGCGGCTGTGAGGTCCTCACGATCTCCGAGGGCTACAGCACTTTGTGGACCTTCGGATGGATCCGGCGTCCCATAACCGCCTGAAGCGGCCATGCTCCCTGCCCTCGCAGGAACCCGCGCCGACGACCGCCACGATGTGGGCGTTACCTACCGGCGGCGTTGCACGATGGGTTCCACGTCGGCTCTGCGGTCGGGGGACCAGACCTTTGGAGCGCCGCCTTGCCGTGGCGGGAGTGCGGGGGCTGCCCTGACGCTGGCTGTCCTCCGTTCCGGGGACGCTGGAAACCTGATCATCCGCGGAACGGGTGCCAGTGCTCGAAGATGACACACTCCGGTCCGGCATCGTGGCCGGTCAGGAGGGAGGCCGTTCGGTTCCCCTCGGCGCAGCCCGCCAGCGTGCCTAGGCTGGAAGCGCAGCGTGTGCATGTTTCGAGGGATCGGGGGACCCCATGCGCGTGACCGTCTTCGGGGCTGACAACGACATCGGCCGCAAGGTCGTCGAAGAGTTGATCTGGCGCGGCTATGAAGCCCGGGTCTTCGTCTCGGACCCTGCCACGGTACCCACTACCTGGGGGCCCCGGGTGCAGATGGTGGGCGGGCAGCTCACCGACCCGGTGGCCGTGGCCGCAGCCGTTGCCCGGGCCGAGGCCGTGGTCAACGCGCTCGATCCGCGCCTGGATAGTCCCGGTGCACACCTGCTGGAAGGCACCGCCCACGTGGTGGCAGCGATGCAGGACCACGGGGTGCATCGTTACGTCGGCCTGGGCAGTCCCGCGGTCGGGCTGTGCCCGAAAGAGCACCCCACCCCGGTGGTGAGAGCGCACCGGGCCCTGCTGAGGACCCTGCACCCGCGCGTGCACGGGCAGATGCGGCAGATGATGGTCACGGTCACCGGTACGGATCTGGACTGGACGATCGTGCGGTTCCTGCGCCACACCCCGGGTCGAGGACACGGCCTGAAGTACGTCGGATACTTCGGCCACGACGCCCTCCGATCTTCTGCGGCCGCCGGCGACATCGCCGCCTTCGCCGTCACCCAGCTCCTCGATGCCCGCCACATCACGAACGCCCCGGCCGTCAGCAACTGAGCCGCGCGGCGCCCCAGCCATCACCACTCCTCTGCGCTCTCCACGCACCGGACGACAGCACCGATGCTGGGCCGGCCGGAGACCAACACCTGACCAGTCGCGTACGGGGCCCATCTCCGTGGCAAGCTCCGCCCGCGCTGGGCCCAGATGGCCCGATCGTCAGCCCCCTCCCGGGTGAGGCCGTAGAAGGCGGCGCAAGGACCGGTCGGCACATCGAGTGCGGTGCGGAGGTGTCTGGCGTGTTTGAGTGCAGGAGTCTGCCGAGGCAGATCGGTCCAGGTCACCCATCGGCGAAATCCTCAGGGTGTATCCGGTACTCCCGCAGGTCCAGGAGCTTGCGTTCCCCCAGCCCGTCCTCACGGATCCATACCACACCCAACGCGACCGCGACCGTCTCCACCGTCCCCGTCCAGTGCGCCATTCCGCGCAGCTGGGCCTGCACCCGCTGGCCCAGGTGCAACTGCTCCACCGTCGCGCCGATAACACCGGGCCCGCCGTCGGCCTGGCCGTGCGGCACCGCACCCCGTGGGCCCCCACCGCCGTCTGCGGCTTCATGTCGGCTCATGGTCCATCCTCGCCACTGGACCGCAACGGCCGAGAACTGTGACCGAAAGTGGCGCTGACCTGCGACACCAGCCGCCCACGAACCCGGCAAGTAGTGACCGACCTGCCGGGCCCCGCACACCGTTGTTCAGACAGTCCCTTCCGCGATAGCGCGCCGCTCCGTGGGGGGGGGGGGTGTCCTACGCTGGTGGTGTGACGGTCCTCGATGCTGTTGCGGGGTTCGCTGTGGTGGCCGGGTTGCTGACTCTGGTGCCCGGAGTCGACACCGCGCTGGTCCTGCGCGCTTCCCTTGCGCGTGACCCTGGCTACGCCACGGCTACCGCAATCGGCGTGGCTACCGGGGTGATGCTGTGGGGAATTGCTGCGGCTGCGGGCATCTCCGCATTGCTGACGGCCTCGCAGACGGCCTACCGGGTGCTCACCATCGCCGGCGCGGTGTACATGCTGTGGTTGGGGGCATCACTGCTCTGGAAGTCCTTCCGAGCGTCTCCGAACGAGGTGGTCGCGGCGCCGAGGGTCCCTGCGCGGGACCCGTCGCGGTGGCGGGGATGGTTGCTCGGTCTCGGCAGCAATGTGCTCAATCCCAAGGCCGGAGCCTTCTACATCGCCGTGATTCCGCAGTTCCTGCCCGCCGGGGCCTCCCCGTTGCTGATGGGCGCGGTGTTGGCTGGGGTGCATTGTGTGCTGTTCCTGAGCTGGTGCGTGGTGCTGATCCTCGGTAGTGGCTATGCCCGTCGCTGGCTGAACCCCCCGCGGTCATTGGCAGCCATTGACCGGGTGACCGGGGTGGTGCTGATCGGCTTCGGGGGCAAGCTCACCATCGACTCCTGGTCTACCGGTCCCATACCCGTGGCTGCGATGCACCGCCCATGAGCCGGCCGTAGACCTTCTATTCCTCGATGCCGGCGGCGATCTCGGGTAGCAGGTGCAGGAACACGTAGGCCACCGCTAGCCCGCCGGCGAAGGAACCCATGTAGCGCTCCGGCACGAAAGGTAGTTTGCGGATGTGCGGGGCGGCCAGATGCAGCCCGGCCAGCACCACAGTCAGGCCCGCGGCGACCCACACGCTCTGGGCGATGCTGATCTCCGTGGTCATATCGTCTCCTGTTCGGTGGTGCGCTCATGAGTGTGGCCGCTCAGCCCAGGGTGTGGAGGCTGAAGGCGGCCAGGAAGCCCAGGGTGGCGATCAGCCCGGAGTGCAGGGCAGCCTTCTCGAAGGCTTCCGGGATCATGGTGTCGGTGATCATCGCCAGGATCGCCCCGGCCGCCAGGGCGTCGACGAAGGCCAGCGTGGCAGGCCCAGCCCCGTCGAGCAGCAGGTAACCGGCCAGGGCGGCCAGTCAGGCATAAGCGCACCTCAAGAACACCATCACCCTGCTGACAATAGGGGCAGGTGTCATGGCGCGGCCAGCCCGTACGCATCGTCGGTCCTGGCGAAGCAGAAAGACTCGGCCACTCTTGAGGTCCGCATTGACCCCGGTGAGAGCCAGAAATCACCTCATGCCGCCCAGTAGGCCGATTGGGTACGCAGGCTCTGGATGGTTCAGGTATCTACCGGTGACCGCAGAAAATCAGGTCGAACGATA
This sequence comes from Kocuria sp. CPCC 205263, assembly GCF_040981075.1. Classification (NCBI taxonomy): domain Bacteria; kingdom Bacillati; phylum Actinomycetota; class Actinomycetes; order Micrococcales; family Micrococcaceae; genus Kocuria; species Kocuria sp. CPCC 205263. The sequence goes on from NZ_JAVKPV010000024.1 coordinate 5,435, forward strand.
TGACAGGCGATGAGGCAGCAGGGATTCGTGTTCGCCCAGAGCGGCTCAATCCCTTCTGGTTCGACCAGTTTCGTTGCGCGAGAGGCTCCTTCGATGCCTGGATCAGCCGGCCGTTGTTCTGTGGGCAGGATGCCCGTAAAGTGCAAAGCCTGCTGATCGATTCTGAGTCGAGGGTCGATGGCCTCGACAGTGTGGGATTTCCGTCCCGCGGACCGGAACAGGAGCGGATCGCATGACCCATCTCGTATCTCGTGACCAGGTCGAGGTGGACGGCACCGAACTGTCCTGCCTGGTCGCCGGAGAGCCGCAGGCCCGGCCCCTGCTGCTGCTGCACGGCACCTTCTGGAGCCGGGTGTGGCAGCCGGTGCTACCCGCCCTGGGCCGCACCACCCGATGCCTCGCCCTGGACCTGCCCGGGTTCGGTGCCAGCGGCGGGGAACTCGACGTCGAGCACGCCACCGTCCCGGCCCTGGCCCACACGGCGCTGGCCGCGGCCGACGCCCTGGGCCTGGAGGAGTTCGACTTGGCCGGCCACGACATCGGCGGCGGGATCGCCCAGCATATGGCCGCCACCAGCGGCCGGGTGCGCAGGCTGGTGCTGATGAACTCCGTAATGTTCGACTCCTGGCCGGTGCCGGCGGTCGAACGCTTCCGAGACCCGCAGGTGCGGGCGGCCACCACGGTGGAGGACCTGCTCGAGGCCCGCGCTACCTCCACCCGCAGGAGCGTCCTGCGGCAACTGGGGAAGGAGGAGCTGGACGACTACCTCTCGCCCTGGCGGGATGCGGCCCGGGTCCGGTCCTGGACGGCGCTGGCCGCCGCGGCGGACCCGCGGTACACGATGGAGCTGGTGCCCGCCCTGCAGCAGGCGGCACTGCCGACCCGTCTGGTGTGGGGCCGCGACGATGACTTCCAGAAGATCGGCTACGCCCGCCGCTACGTCAAGGACATCCCGGGGGCGGACCTGGTGGAGGTGAACGGCAAGCACATCCCCACCGAGGACTCCCCGGACGCGGTCGCCAAGGCCATCCTGGACCACCTCGCTGACTAGCTCGTGAGGGCCCGATCGTTCCACCTGGGACACCGACCCCCGCGGTGTGCTGCACCCGAACATCATGGGTGTGCTGTTCCACTCCTCGGTGGAAGTGCTTCTCGCGCGTCTGAACCACCGGGCAGCCCCCGTTTCGATCCAGGAAGGATCGAGTAGAGGGCCAGCTCATGGGTGGTTAAGCCAAGAACTGCACTGATTCCTTCGCTTTACATATGGCCCGGTTAAAGGCCGTTGACCGACGGGAGTTCTCACACCTGGGGGAGCTCCCGTTCGGCTGATTCTGCTGCGGTTCCGCGGCGCACCCCGTTTCGCCGGACTGTGCTGGACGTCGGATCGATTACCGGAGTGTTGCGACGGCGCTGGTCAGCGTGGACTTCCTGCATCAGATGCACGATTCCACGGTGAGGTGGGATTCGGACCGACGCTGTACCGGGGCAGATTCCTGCCGTCCTGACCGACACCGACGTGGGATCTTGCGCGCCAACGAGCGGGTGTTTGAGGCGATGCTGGACAGGTGTAGGACGCCAGTGACCCGACAACGCAGCCAACTCCCGCCTCCTCAACATCCGTGCCTACCGGTTCCTGCGGTAATCCCACCTAGCGCTCCAGCGTTGCAGTTGGGGCATGGCCCAGGACTCGGCCAGGACGGAGGAGGTGGATAGCGACTCCACGAGGTTCTCGACTTCGCCGTCACCCAGGGAATGGGCGCGGTGGGAGAGGCCGTAGAGCGGGCGGGTGCGGGTCGGTGCGATGGTCACGGAGTGCTCCTGGTGGGTTTCAAGTCGGGAGCCGATCAGCAGCTCCAGTGCACTCCATGTGTGCGGCGCGCCCCGAGAAGGAGCGCGCCGCAGGGTTTTTAGGGGACCGACGGCGTTTCCACGGCGACTACCTCCCGGGCATCCGGGTCGGGCCCGGCGCGGTCGGCGAGTCCGGTGATCGTCTCGGAGGTGGCGGTCATCGCGGTGCTGGCGGTGTTGGATGCGGTGGTGGGCGAGATGGCCACCACACCGGTCAGCAGCGCCAGTACGCCGAGGACGGTGAAGGCTCTACGCCGGTGGCTGGCGATGACGAGCAGTCCGGCGGTTGCCAGGATGGCTCCGGCCACGGCCAGCAAGATGGGGGTCAGGGCCTCGGGTGTCACCGGGCACCGCCGGCGAGAAGTAGAAGGGCGTGCGGGCTGGGGGAAGCGGACATGAGGGATCTCCGGGGGAAGAGGAGGGCGTGACCTGCGGGGATAGTCGGCGCGGTTCTAGAGGGAGCGGTTCAAAGGCCCCAGGGTTCATTATTCCTGGTCGGGACGAGAGGACCGGAGTGGTACGCCCGTGTCTGGGCGCACCGCGAGGCCTGCCGGGAGGGGCCAGGAGACGAGCTGGAACAGGTCCTTGTCGTGGGGGAAGATCGCGCGGATCTGTTGGCGCCACGGTCCGGTGAGCGGGTCGTAGTCGTCCTGGGAGAACACGGCGCCGGTGGTGATCTGATCGCGCAGCACCATCCCGAGTACGACGTCGTGCTGCACAGTTATAGCCTCTTGGTGCCGGGAGCGGTCTAGGTGTGATGTCCAGGGAGGTTGGTCAGTCGGGTGACCGGTGGCCGGCCTCCGAGGGCGGAGTGGGCTCGGTGG
>NZ_JAVKPV010000047.1:0-712 GCF_040981075.1 Kocuria sp. CPCC 205263
GAGGTCGCCTCCACCGCCCACGCCCTCGGTCTGGACGTCACGGTGCTGGAGAAGTCCCCCATCCCCCTCTGCGGTCCGCTGGGCACCGAACTGGGCGGGGTGGTCGCCGGGCTGCACGAACGCGCCGGGGTGGAGCTGATCTGCGGCGTCGACATCGAGGACTTCGAGTTTACCGGCGGGTCGGTCAGCGCGGTGCGTCTGGCCGGCGGTCGGGTGCTGCCCGCCGACGTGGTGGTCGTGGGCATCGGGGCGGTGCCCAACGTGGGCTGGCTGGAGAGCTCCGGGATCGAACTCGGCAACGGCGTGGTCTGCGACGCGGTCGGGGCCACCAGCCTCCCCGGGGTCGTCGCCGTGGGCGACTGCGCCGCCTGGTGGGACCCCACCACCGCCCGCCACCACCGGGTGGAGCACTGGACCGGGGCCGCCGAGCGCCCGGCCGTGGCCATCGGCGCGCTGCTGGGCGCGGACCCGGCCACCCTGCCGGCGGTCAAGCCCCCCTACTTCTGGTCCGACCAGTACGGCACCCGCCTGCAGTTCGCCGGCGACGCCTCCCGCGCCGACCGCGTGGCCTACGAGCACGGCGGCCCCGACCAGGACTCCCTGCTGGCCGTCTACTACACCGGCGAGCACCCCGTGGCGGTCCTGGCCTGGAACCAGACCAAACTCTTCTGCCGCTGGCGCAAGACCCTCGAAAAACTCGCCGCCGCAGCCG
>NZ_JAVKPV010000025.1:0-6206 GCF_040981075.1 Kocuria sp. CPCC 205263
GATTCCCGGGGCGCTGAGCTACCGGCGCGCCCAGGACCTGCCCTGGGCAACGGTGACCAGGCGGACCAGCCACGTCAGTGACAGTGGTGCTCCAGTGCCGCACACGCGGTGTCAGGTGAGCGATGAACACTCCGGCGCCTTGCACCGGTGGAACATCGCTCCGCGCCCCGTCGGTGGATCTCGTGAGCGTATGGACTCGCCCTCGGCCTCCCGGTGAGTTTTGGTCGGAGCCGATGATCTCCCTAGTCGGGCTTTGGCCCATGAGGCTAAGCACACAGAGGTGATGGGGATTGCACCTGTGTGGCTGCCCCGGAGGCGCCGTTGCCCGATGTCCGGGAAGTCCTCCATGGTGGCGCACGTTCAGGGACGGGTACCGGGAGCCTGTCTTCACCGTGCCCTGTGCTGGCAGGAGAACCCACCGGCTGGTGGTCCTCCTCCGCTCCCCCATCGTGAAGGAGGCCTTCCCCGCTTCATCGGAAGAGTAGACGGCCGCACGCCTGGCCTGCCTGAGGCAACCCTTCTAACCTGGGAGCAGGTCCATCAGCCGGCCACGCTCCTCTCGAGGCTCAGGAGCCCTGTGGTGGAACTTCAGCTTTTCGTTTTCGTCGAGGTCACCCTGGACGAAAAGCAAGCGCGTCTGGTGATCAGAGGGCACCTCACCGAAACGAACCAGCACCTGTTGTACTCGTTGATCCACCGCGCTCGGACCCCCGCCTCCCGGACCCAGGTCATCATCGATCTCACCACGCTCCCACACTTCGAGCCCGCAGCCTTGGACCTGCTGCGCTGGGAAATGGAGCTGAACCAGCCGGAACACCTCACCCAGCCGGTACGTTTCGCCCTGCTCAACCCACCACGGCCAGCAACCCATCCTCCACCCCCGAGGACGAGACGTAACCGACAGTGCGCCACGCACGCCTGGGAATCCCGGTAGGAGGTGTCAGGGCACCCGCGGTAGCGAGCGACACGCACCGGGATGAGCTTTCCAGGCCGATCACGGCAGACGGTCTGTGCCGAGCTGGTTGAACATGCTCGGGTCGCGATGGTCGAAGAACAGGCTAATCCCCGTGTCTCGCCCGGCAATACGGATCATCTCCTCGTCGGTGAGGGCGACGTCGCAGACCGCGAAGTCCTCGGCCATCCGGTCGGACGCACGGACCTGAGGATGACGACGGCCCGCCGCTGGATCAGACACAGCAGCACCTGTGCCATGGACTACCTCTTCCTCAAACCGCCGGACTCGGACACCCATGACAAGGGTCCGCTCGTGCACGAGCGGACCCTTGTGCTGTCTGTGCTCACGGGAATCGGGGGCCTGCGGCCATGAGCACTGCCCGAGGTATAACGATGGGCCGCTCACCCGTGGGCAGAAGTACGGCGAGCACTGTCCTGCTGGCCGCCCTTGGCCTGTTTGTCCTCGCGCTTGGTCTTGGCGGCTTGTCGTTCCTTGGCTCGGGTCCGGCGGAAGCGCTCCAGTTGGGCCATGACCTGATCACGGGTGAACCGGTCGTGGTAGGCGTGCTTTTTGATCTCCCACGGGTAGTAGTAGGGCTCCCAGGCGATCTCGTCGTCGACAGTCCACTGCCGGGCCACCAGGTAGCGCACCACCGTGTTGGCCAAGGCCATCACCGGGACCGCGAACAGGGCCCCGGGGATGCCGTAGAGGATGGATCCGGTGGCCACGGCCAGGAACACCGCCAACGGGTACAGGGAGACGGCTTTGCCCATGATCAGCGGCTGCAGGATGTTGGATTCCAACTGCTGGATCAGCAGCACCACCACCAACATCCCTACCGCGGTGGTGAGTCCGTTGGCCACCAGCGCCACCAGCACCGCCACCGCCCCCACGATCGGGATGAAAGACCCCAAAAGCACAAGGATGCCAATCGGCAGCGCCAGGGGCACCCCGAGCAGGGCCGCCCCTCCCCCGATGCCCACGGCGTCGATGAACGCCACGAAACCCTGGACCCGGGCGTATTGCACCAGCGAGGTCCACCCGTGCCGGCCCGCGCCATTGATGGCTCGACGGATGTTGACCGGGAAGAGACGGACCAGGAACAGCCAGATCCGTTCCCCGTCCATCAGGAAGAACAGCAGGGTGAACACCATGATCACCAGGCCGGTCAGCACGTTGCCGGCCGTGGCGCCGAAGGACATCGCCCCGTCCAAAATGGCCTGGCTGTTGTCCTGGACGGTGGTGCCGAAGTCGTTGATCCAGTCGTTGACGGTGCTCGCGCTCAGCTGCAGCGGCCCGTCCTCGAGCCAGTCGAGCAGCTGCCGGGTGCCCGCAACCACTTCACCAGCGGGAAGAGCAACCCGGCCAGCAACCCCGCGATGAGCACCGGGATGATGACCATCGTGATCCGCGAGAGCAGATAGCCGACCAGCCCTACGGCCGCCAGGATCATGATCAGCCGCCACGACCACGCAGCGGCGACCCGCACCGGCGCGGCGACGCCGCCGGCGGCATTGCCGTGGACCGGTGGTAGCTCGTCGTTGCGCCCAGCATCGAGTCGACGCTGGGCGCCGTGCGATGGCGGGGCCGTGGTCACATCCTGGCACGCCCACCGATCACCGGTGCGAGGCAGATCAACGCCTCGCCCCCCGCACCGTGATCGGCTGACCGGCCCCCAACGGACCGACAGACCCTCCCGCAGCGCTTTCGGCGTGCCGTGTGGAGATCGGGCCTTACAGTATTGCCCTAGGCCCTGCCCTGACCCGTGTGGTGGTGCCAGCACTGCCCTAGCAACAGAACCGATCGCCTGGCGCTCAAGCAGCCGGTCGCCGGGTGATCGGTTCTCCTTGGTTAGCACAGCAGGCGCGATAGGAGCAGATCGCCGGCAATCGACGGTTCACTTGACGCGTTACGGGCTACTCGCCCCCTTCGGGCCCAGTGGATTATGCCGAGATCAAGAATTGGGGTGCGCGGTGTCTGATGTGGATCACGATCTGCCGTGGACGGGGTTGCCGCCCGCACTCACTCCACTGCTAGCGGGACATGTACCCGCCTTCACGGAAGGGTTGTTGGCGGCGGTGCACCGGGACGTCGCGGTGTACGCCTCCTCCCTGGAGGGTCCATTGCGGGGTGAGATTCAGCACGGGGTGGAGTCCGCCCTGACCCGTTTCCTGGACCTGGCCGGCACCGCACAACCGGCCCTACGTGACGAGGATTGGCTCGTCTACGAGCTGCTCGGTCGGGCCGAGGTCCACCAGGGCCGGCCCATGGACGCCTTGTTCGCCGCCTACCGCTCCGCGGCCCGCACCACCTTGCGCTCGATGTCGCGGGTGGCCATGGAAGTCGGGGCCGAGGCCTCGGTGCTGATCGTGTTGGCGGAGTCGGTGTTCGCCTACATCGAGGAGCTCTCCGCCGCCAGCGCCCAGGGCTACGCCGTCGAACAGTCCGAGCGGGCCGGTGAGCAGGACCGTTTGCTGGACAGGGTGGCGGAGATGCTGATCCGCGGCCACGCCGAGGAGGACGCCGTGCGCGCGAGCGTGCTCGCGGCCGGCTGGACTCTGCCCGAGCGGTTGGTGGTGGTCATCCTGCCCACGGACCGGCGCACGGGGCTGAAATCCCGTCTGGGCGCCCGGGCGCTTCTCACTTCCCGCCCCGGTGATGTCATCGCGGTCGTGCCCGAGCCCTCCTCCCCGACAGCGCGCCAAGAGCTGGGGCGCGCCCTGGCCGGACGCAACGCGGTGGTGGGCCCAGGACGCCCCTGGCAGTCGGCGCCGGATTCCCTGCGCCTGGCCGTGCTGGCCCGAGACCTGCTGCAAACCGACCCCGACGACGAGGGGCCGCTGTGGGTCACCGAGCACCTCACCCAGCTGCTCCTGCTCAGTGACCGCACCATGGTCGAGGACCTCGCCGCCCTGCGGCTGGCCCCGCTGGAACAGCTGCGCCCCGCCCAACAGGAACGCCTGGGCGCGACGCTGTTGTCCTGGCTCAAGCACCACGGGCACCGCGCTGCGATGGCCACCGAGCTGGCTGTCCACGAGCAGACGGTCGGCTACCGGGTCAACCAGCTGCGCGAGGTGTTCGGGGAGGCGCTCAACGACCCGCAGACCCGCTTCGAGCTCGAGCTGGTCCTGCGCGCCCGACCCCACCAGACCCCGTCCTGAGCAACGATCACTGCGGTGCCATTGGTGGCCGTAACCACCAGTCCTGCGAAGCGCCCACCCTCTGGTGAGGTCACAGAATCGGATAGTGCAGTTGGCTTGATGGAAGAAGCCCTACTGCAGCACGATCCGCATCGCACATGGTCGCTTCAGCTTCAGAGCTGACACCATCTCGATGACTTCGCCTGGCGGGCCAGCCCCTAACTGGCCTTATGTAACGTCAAATCCCATGTGGCCTCGACTGTCGGGCACGGATTGATCCAGCGATCAGGGCCCTGTGCGGGAGCGCGATGGGGGCCGTCCTGGGGGCCCTGCATGGTGCCCGAGGGCGTGCAGCTGGGCAGGCAGTGCAGGTCATTTTCGTGCTTGGACATTCCAGCAGGTCGAGTCCACCTATCCCGGCCCTCACGGGGTCATCTACGGTGACCCCATGGCGCGAGGTCGAAAACCCCAGTTCTCGTGGGGTCCCGGATTGCCTTTTCGTTCCGGGGCGATCTGTCTTGACTTCGGTTACACCGGTGGCTTCGACACCGAGCTGCCGGGCGGGGAACGGTTGCGGGGGCCCGAGGACCTGACCCAGTGGTTGCATCAACACATCTCACCTGCCGTGGCTGCCGCCGCGGAGCAGGACTTGGCGCACGCCCTGCATTTGCGGGGTTGCATCGTCGACGTCGCCCGCGCGCTGGCCCGTGGTCACGAGCTCCCCGAGGATGCGCTGGTCCGCATTGATGCCCTCACCGCGCGCTCCGGCGTCCCTGGACGGATTGATGCGCCGGCAGCTGTGGTGCCCGCGTGGCCGGTGGAGTGCGCGCTGGCCACGATCGCGGAAAACGCGGCCGCCACTTTTTCTGCGGGATTTATCCGAGTCCGGGTCTGCGCCGCGCCGGACTGTGACCTCATCTTCTACGACGGTTCAGCCGGCGGAGCACGTCGATGGTGCTCAATGCGTCACTGCGGTAACCGGGCCAAGGTGCGCGCTCACCGGGCACGCAAAGCGACCAGCCCCCCGACCTAAGCCAGGGTGCCACCCCACCCCAGGAACTGGAACCATCGTGGGCCCGCCATCTTCTCCCCCCGGGCGGGCCCACCTCCGAGCACCGGCGGGAGCGGCCCGTCGGTACGACGTCACCGCCCCCGTCTGGGAATGCCGGAAGAGGTTCAGGAGCTGAAATCATCGAAGACCTCCAGGCGGGCACCTTCGAGGAACTCTTGACCCGCCACGATTTCCTGAGCACACCGGCCCCCATGAGAAGAGAACCTGATGAGCTGCGCACCGGATGCCCCCAACCCCACGGACCCCGCCGACGACGACACAGGCGAGGAGACCACACAAGACCATGACGCCGCCGGCGAAGCCCAGGGCGGGCTGGTCGGTGCCGGGGCCGCCCGCAACTTCAACGACGCCGTCGACCGGCGCCTGGCCCGCCGGGCGCCCGAGGACTCCTCCCCCGGCAACAGCGCAGCAGAGGGCGGGGGCCGGCCCGTGCTGGAGGAAGAAGAGGACAGCCCGGTGCGAGTCGACAACCCGGAGTAAGCACCACGCGCACGGCCACCGCCGAGGTCCTCTGCCCGTTGTTGGGCCGGGGTCCTCGGCGGCGCCCGTGTCCGTCACTGCCCGACTCGCCCCGGGTCCTTTGAACGACATGCGGTGTGGGGAGCCCGGTGCGAGGACGCGGACGGTTCTAGATACCCCCGCCCGGCAGACGGCCGCCGCCGCTCGGCGGCACTTCACCTTGGGCATCCGGGTCCTCCCCCGGTGCTGGGCCGACCGCGTCGTAGGCGGTGGGAGGTTCCGTGGGCGTCACCGGCGTGGCGGTGCCCTCGGTCCGGGGTGTCTGAATCGGCGTCATGAGTTCCTCGGTCACCGCCTCATCGGTGAGCGGGGCCTCGACGGGGGTGCCTTCCTCGGAAGTGCCCGACTCGATGTCCGTGTCGGTGTCCTCCTCCGCATCCTCTTCTGAGTCCTTGTTCTTCGCGGCCGCGGCGGCAACCCCGGCGGCAGTAGCGGCGGCGGCGACGCCGGCGGCGACCGCCTTGCCCGACACCCCGGCCTTGCCGTCGTCACCGCGGGAGGCCGCGGCGTGCTCCACGCC
>NZ_JAVKPV010000048.1:0-709 GCF_040981075.1 Kocuria sp. CPCC 205263
ATGAGGTCCTCCTGGGCCCAGCGGGGCCGGGCGAGTCCACTGGGCACCAGACGCTGTCGCGGCGGCATCGAAGGCAGGTCGCTGCTCACTGGATGGTTGTCCCTTCACTCAAGGTCACGCCTGGTCACAGAGGGCCGGGCCGCCGGCGCCCTCTCTTCTCGAGTGGACCGGCTCAGGGCGGGATCGCGAAGACGCGGGTGGCGTGCACACGTGGTGGTGCCCGCCTCGGCACGGGGTGGCCGGGCCGAGGCGGGCATGACAGCTCGTTCTGGTGCCTCCCCCGACCGGAGGCTTCCGCTGTCGGGGCAGCACGGGTTACCGGGAGTCTGTGACCGCTTCAGGCGGCGTGGGCAGCCGAGGCGTGACGGATCCGGTACTCGTCGGTGGGGACCAGCTTGGGGAGCCCGCTGCTGGCCTCGCGCACCCACAGCACACCCAGGTGGGCCGCTACCTGGCTCACCGTGCCGGCATGGCGCAGGTGGTGCTCATCCCACACCTCGATCCGGTCCCCGGGGTGCACCCGGGCCAGGTCGTGGAGCCATGGATCAGTGGTGGTCATGATGCGTCCTGTTCACGTCGTGGGAGGAGTGCGGTCCCTGTCCCGGCCTGAGGCCGGGACAGGGATCGCCGGAGCGGTCGGGTGCTCAGGCGGTGTAGTACTCGCGGCTGCCGGACTTGGCCAGCCCGCGGGACACCAGGTAGCCGATGG
>NZ_JAVKPV010000026.1:0-5756 GCF_040981075.1 Kocuria sp. CPCC 205263
GGTCTGTTGTTTGAGAACTCAATAGTGTGCCATGTTTGTTGATACCGGATGTTTTATTCGGTTGATTGGTTGTCGCCGTCCTGCCTCCGTGGGGTGGTGGCGACATTTTCAGCCGGGGTTTGATGTTTTCGTTGTTTTTTTGACGGAGAGTTTGATCCTGGCTCAGGACGAACGCTGGCGGCGTGCTTAACACATGCAAGTCGAACGATGATGCCCAGCTTGCTGGGCGGATTAGTGGCGAACGGGTGAGTAATACGTGAGTAACCTGCCCTTGACTCTGGGATAAGCCTGGGAAACTGGGTCTAATACTGGATACTACCTCTTGCCGCATGGTGGGTGGTGGAAAGGGTTTTACTGGTTTTGGATGGGCTCACGGCCTATCAGCTTGTTGGTGGGGTAATGGCTCACCAAGGCGACGACGGGTAGCCGGCCTGAGAGGGTGACCGGCCACACTGGGACTGAGACACGGCCCAGACTCCTACGGGAGGCAGCAGTGGGGAATATTGCACAATGGGCGGAAGCCTGATGCAGCGACGCCGCGTGAGGGATGACGGCCTTCGGGTTGTAAACCTCTTTCAGTAGGGAAGAAGCGAGAGTGACGGTACCTGCAGAAGAAGCGCCGGCTAACTACGTGCCAGCAGCCGCGGTAATACGTAGGGCGCAAGCGTTGTCCGGAATTATTGGGCGTAAAGAGCTCGTAGGCGGTTTGTCGCGTCTGCTGTGAAAGCCCGGGGCTCAACCCCGGGTCTGCAGTGGGTACGGGCAGACTAGAGTGCAGTAGGGGAGACTGGAATTCCTGGTGTAGCGGTGAAATGCGCAGATATCAGGAGGAACACCGATGGCGAAGGCAGGTCTCTGGGCTGTTACTGACGCTGAGGAGCGAAAGCATGGGGAGCGAACAGGATTAGATACCCTGGTAGTCCATGCCGTAAACGTTGGGCACTAGGTGTGGGGGACATTCCACGTTTTCCGCGCCGTAGCTAACGCATTAAGTGCCCCGCCTGGGGAGTACGGCCGCAAGGCTAAAACTCAAAGGAATTGACGGGGGCCCGCACAAGCGGCGGAGCATGCGGATTAATTCGATGCAACGCGAAGAACCTTACCAAGGCTTGACATTCACCGGACCGCCCCAGAGATGGGGTTTCCCTTCGGGGCTGGTGGACAGGTGGTGCATGGTTGTCGTCAGCTCGTGTCGTGAGATGTTGGGTTAAGTCCCGCAACGAGCGCAACCCTCGTTCTATGTTGCCAGCACGTGATGGTGGGGACTCATAGGAGACTGCCGGGGTCAACTCGGAGGAAGGTGGGGATGACGTCAAATCATCATGCCCCTTATGTCTTGGGCTTCACGCATGCTACAATGGCCGGTACAAAGGGTTGCGATACTGTGAGGTGGAGCTAATCCCAAAAAGCCGGTCTCAGTTCGGATTGAGGTCTGCAACTCGACCTCATGAAGTCGGAGTCGCTAGTAATCGCAGATCAGCAACGCTGCGGTGAATACGTTCCCGGGCCTTGTACACACCGCCCGTCAAGTCACGAAAGTTGGTAACACCCGAAGCCGGTGGCCTAACCCCTTGTGGGAGGGAGCCGTCGAAGGTGGGACTGGCGATTGGGACTAAGTCGTAACAAGGTAGCCGTACCGGAAGGTGCGGCTGGATCACCTCCTTTCTAAGGAGCCGTTGACCGCCGTGTGGTGGTCGCCCCCGCCCTAGTGCCCGTCCGTGGTGCTGGTGGGGTGAGCTCATGGGTGGAATATCAACGAGCAAGTGGCCGCACTCCTCCTGTTTCCCGGGTTTCGATCCGGGGGTGGGGATTGCCGGCCGGGTCGGGTCCTAGTACCTGCTGCACCGTGGTGAGCCCTTGCGGGTTCGTTGTGGGTGTGTGCGGTGGAAGAGAACCGGTTCGGTGGGTGGGTGTGGTCCGTGGCGCACTATTGGGTCCTGAGACAACAGGTCCCGTCCCCGTCTGGGGGTGGGGGTGTTGTGTCTGGGTTCCCGGCGTCCTGCCGGTGGTCGTGGTCCCTTTCGGGGGCCCTCGCCCACCAGTGTGCAGGGTGTGCGGGTTGTTGTTTGAGAACTGTATAGTGGACGCGAGCATCTTAAGAACAGGTGCCGCAAGCGACCGGGCGGCTCCCTCTTCTCGTAAGGGCAGGGGTGGTGGTTTGGTGGGTTGTGGTGCCGTGTTCGTGATTGATCGCCGAGATACTGCTGCCGTGCCCCGTTGTGGGTGTGGTGGTGGTGGTATCGGTGTGTTCTGTGATCATGTGGCAAGTTTTTAAGGGCGCACGGTGGATGCCTTGGCATCAGGAGCCGATGAAGGACGCGGTAATCTGCGATAAGCCTCGGGGAGCTGATAAACGAGCTGTGATCCGAGGGTCTCCGAATGGGGAAACCCCGCCGCGTGTTATGCGTGGTGACCCGCACCTGAATTCATAGGGTGTGTGGAGGGAACGTGGGGAAGTGAAACATCTCAGTACCCACAGGAAGAGAAAACAACAGTGATTCCGTCAGTAGTGGCGAGCGAACGCGGAAGAGGCCAAACCGATGGTGTGTGATACCCGGCAGGGGTTGCATCATCGGGGTCGTGGGGCGTGTCGTCCCGGGTCTGCCGGCCCGGGCGTGTGAGTGCAGGGCGATAGTCGAACCGGTGTGAGTGCCGGACCGGAGAGGGTGAGAGTCCCGTAGACGAAATCGTTGCTGCCGCACGGAGCGCGTACCCAAGTAGCACGGGGCCCGAGAAATCCCGTGTGAATCTGCCAGGACCACCTGGTAAGCCTAAATACTACCTGATGACCGATAGCGGACCAGTACCGTGAGGGAAAGGTGAAAAGTACCCCGGGAGGGGAGTGAAATAGTACCTGAAACCGTGTGCCTACAAACCGTCGGAGCCCTACAAGGTGACGGCGTGCCTTTTGAAGAATGAGCCTGCGAGTTAGTGTTACGTCGCGAGGTTAACCCGTGAGGGGTATCCGTAGCGAAAGCGAGTCTGAACAGGGCGAGTGAGTGGCGTGATCTAGACCCGAAGCGAAGTGATCTACCCATGGCCAGGTTGAAGCGCGTGTAAGAGCGCGTGGAGGACCGAACCCACTTCAGTTGAAAATGGAGGGGATGAGCTGTGGGTAGGGGTGAAAGGCCAATCAAACTTCGTGATAGCTGGTTCTCCCCGAAATGCATTTAGGTGCAGCGTTACGTGTTTCTTGCCGGAGGTAGAGCTACTGGATGGCCGATGGGCCCTACAAGGTTACTGACGTCAGCCAAACTCCGAATGCCGGTAAGTGAGAGCGTAGCAGTGAGACTGTGGGGGATAAGCTTCATAGTCGAGAGGGAAACAGCCCAGACCACCAACTAAGGCCCCTAAGCGTGTGCTAAGTGGGAAAGGATGTGGAGTTGCTTAGACAACCAGGAGGTTGGCTTAGAAGCAGCCACCCTTGAAAGAGTGCGTAATAGCTCACTGGTCAAGTGATTCCGCGCCGACAATGTAGCGGGGCTCAAGTACACCGCCGAAGTTGTGGCATTGCACCAATGATACCCAACCGGTCTCTGACCGGTTCAGGTGGTGCGATGGGTAGGGGAGCGTCGTGTGGGCAGTGAAGCTGCGGGGTGACCCAGTGGTGGAGCCCACACGAGTGAGAATGCAGGCATGAGTAGCGAATGACGGGTGAGAAACCCGTCCGCCGGATGATCAAGGGTTCCAGGGTCAAGCTAATCTGCCCTGGGTCAGTCGGGACCTAAGGCGAGGCCGACAGGCGTAGTCGATGGACAACGGGTTGATATTCCCGTACCGGCGAAGAACCGCCCCTATCGAACCGGGGACACTAACCACCCGAACCGGGCCATGCGGTGACCATTGGTCGCCGCCGGCACCGGGGAGCGTGGGACCTGAACCGGGGAGGTAAGCGTATTAACAGGTGTGACGCAGGAAGGTAGCCGAGCCGGGCGATGGTAGACCCGGTCTAAGCGTGTAGGGCGATCCGTTGGCAAATCCGCGGATCATACGAGCCTGAGACGTGACGGGACCCCCATTCGTGGGGGGATTCGGTGATCCTATGCTGCCGAGAAAAGCATCGACGCGAGGTTCCAGCCGCCCGTACCCCAAACCGACACAGGTGATCAGGTAGAGAATACTAAGGCGATCGAGAGAATCATGGTTAAGGAACTCGGCAAAATGCCCCCGTAACTTCGGGAGAAGGGGGGCCCCGACCGTGGACACCACTTGCTGGTGCGAGCGGGTAAGGGCCGCAGAGACCAGGGGGAAGCGACTGTTTATCAAAAACACAGGTCCGTGCGAAGTCGCAAGACGATGTATACGGACTGACTCCTGCCCGGTGCTGGAAGGTTAAGAGGACCTGTTAGCCTCACGGCGAAGCGGAGAATTTAAGCCCCAGTAAACGGCGGTGGTAACTATAACCATCCTAAGGTAGCGAAATTCCTTGTCGGGTAAGTTCCGACCTGCACGAATGGAGTAACGACTTCCCCGCTGTCTCAACCATGAACTCGGCGAAATTGCAGTACGAGTAAAGATGCTCGTTACGCGCAGCAGGACGGAAAGACCCCGAGACCTTTACTATAGTTTGGTATTGGTGTTCGGTGTGGCTTGTGTAGGATAGGTGGGAGACGGTGAAGCGGGCACGCCAGTGCACGTGGAGTCAACGTTGAAATACCACTCTGGTCACTCTGGACATCTAACTTCGGCCCGTGATCCGGGTCAGGGACAGTGCCTGATGGGTAGTTTAACTGGGGCGGTTGCCTCCTAAAGAGTAACGGAGGCGCCCAAAGGTTCCCTCAGCCTGGTTGGCAATCAGGTGTCGAGTGTAAGTGCACAAGGGAGCTTGACTGTGAGAGCGACAGCTCGAGCAGGGACGAAAGTCGGGACTAGTGATCCGGCGGTACATTGTGGAATGGCCGTCGCTCAACGGATAAAAGGTACCTCGGGGATAACAGGCTGATCTTGCCCAAGAGTCCATATCGACGGCATGGTTTGGCACCTCGATGTCGGCTCGTCGCATCCTGGGGCTGGAGTTGGTCCCAAGGGTTGGGCTGTTCGCCCATTAAAGCGGTACGCGAGCTGGGTTCAGAACGTCGTGAGACAGTTCGGTCCCTATCCGCTGCGCGCGCAGGAAATTTGAGAAGACCTGTCCTTAGTACGAGAGGACCGGGACGGACGAACCTCTGGTATGGCAGTTGTACCGCCAGGTGCACCGCTGCTTCGCTACGTTCGGAAGAGATAACCGCTGAAAGCATCTAAGCGGGAAGCTCGCTTCGAGATGAGATTTCCACGCACCTAGTGTGTGAGAGGCCCCCAGCTAGACCACTGGGTTGATAGGCCGGAGGTGGAAGCACGAACCAACGACGTGTGCAGCCGACCGGTACTAATAAGCCGACAACTTACACCACACCCCACCCCCCAACACGTGTTGGGAACCATGGGTGGGAACAAAACACAGAACACCGCGTCCACTATACGGCTCCCAACCAACAACCCCACGGTTGCCGGTGAAGCCCACAACTGAATACCGCCCACCACGGGCGGACAACCACAGTGACTTACCCACCCCCGCGAGCACCGGGGGGTCGGGCACCAGAGTTACGGCGGTCATAGCGTGGGGGAAACGCCCGGTCCCATCCCGAACCCGGAAGCTAAGACCCGCAGCGCCGATGGTACTGCACCCGGAAGGGTGTGGGAGAGTAGGACACCGCCGGACCACACCACCAGGGTCGAGCCCCCGCACACCGTGCGGGGGCTCCCCGCATTTAACACCC
>NZ_JAVKPV010000027.1:0-4764 GCF_040981075.1 Kocuria sp. CPCC 205263
GCCGCGAGGGCGGGGCCGAGGGCCTCCACGAGTACACCACCACCCAGTACATCGGCGTGGAGAACCCCTGGGCCACCGTCCCGACCCCCGGCACCGGCACCCCGGCCTGAGGTCCCGACCCGGGTAAGAGCCGTGGGACCTGGCACACCAGGTCTCACGGCTCTTCGCTGTTGCCGGGATACGACTTTGGACGGTGGTTCAGGATCGGCCCGGACCCTGTCGCTTTACATATGGCCGGCTACCGGACTCTTCCCACGGACTTGACGTCGCAATGTCAGTTCCTGAACCCGTATGCGCCCACATCAGGCGGCTTCCAGGTCTCGAGTCTGCAGTGCCGTGTACTGATCGGCCGAGCTCACCCGCGTGTAGCCCAGGACTGTCACCGCTTCCACTCCCCGGTGTCTCGTCAAAGGTCCCATCGCAGGGATTCCAGAAGCATCCTCGTGGGACACATTGATGGGCCGAGGTGGTGCCAGTGCGGGACCGGGGCGCTCGAGGCATTGAGGCAAGTGGCTGTCGGTCTCGTTAAAGGGTCGTTTGATGAGATTGGCCTGTGGCATCGCGTGACCGTCCAACGCAAGCCAACTACCTCGACGGTTAACCGCCCCAGGTTCAGGTCGCAGGGGTAACTAAGCCATGGGGCAGGTCACTCAGTAAATGATTGTCTGCGGCAGTCGGGTCTGCAGCGAAAGTGTGGCGGCCTCGGCGATGGCCTGCGCGCGGAGCCCATCGCGCAGGGTGACGGGTGGGGTCGCGTTCTCTTCGAGGGCCGACACGAAAGCCGCCAGGGCGGCTGAGTACGTGGGCTGGACCCGCTCGAACCATCCGGGGTGCAGGCCGTCGCTCGTGGAGGCGGAGCCGACGAAACGGGTGACATTGCCGGCGCGCATGCGACCCGATTCGGCCATGCCGGCCGATCCGAGGACTTCGATGCGTTCGTCGTAGCCGTAGCCGGTGTGACGGACGCTGTCGATCTGCACGAGTGCACCGCCGGGCAGGCGTAGGGTCGCGATCGAGGTGTCGACGTCGCCGATCTCCGCGACCCGCGGATCGGACAGCGCCGAGCCCATCACGTGCACCTCGATCGGGTCGGCGCCGGCGATCCAGCGTGCGAGATCGAAGAAGTGCACGGTCTGATCGCGCATCTGTCCGCCCGAGACCTGGAGGTATTCGATCGGCGGCAGCGACGGGCCGCGCGAGGTGAGCTGCATGAGCTCGATCTCGCCGAGCTCGCCCGAGTCGACCACGCGTTTGAGCGCGGCGTGGTCGCGGTCGAAGCGCCGGTTAAAGTCCACCATCGCGGGAATTCCGGCGGCCTCGACGTAGGCGACGACCTCTCTGGCTTGTGCGAGGTCGAGGTCGATCGGCTTCTCGACGAGTGCGGCGATCCCGGCATCGGCGGCGCGACGCAAATTCGCGGCGTGCGTGTCGGTCGAAGACGCGATGAAGACGGCATCCACCCCGGCTGGATCGAATGCCTGCTCGAGCGAGCGTGCGGGGCGGGCACCGTGGGCTACGGCGACGTGCGTCGCGCGCGCGGGGTCGACATCGTAGACGTAGCGGAATTCCACTCCCGGGTGAGCCGCGAGGCTATGGGCGTGGACGGAGCCGATGAATCCGGCGCCGATCAGGGCGAAGCGCTGCATATTTATCCTCAGGAGATCATGATGTCGAGCAGGTTGCGCATGGTGGTCGCGACCTTGAGGAAGTCGTGCTCGTTGGCCTTGTCGCTGAACATTTCCGAGCACCACCACCCGTCGTAGCCGGTCGATTTGATCGCGTCGATCCACTCCTGCAGCGGGATCGCGCCACCGCCGATGACGACGTTGCGGTGCACGCTCTGGTCGGGCACGTCGTTGATGCGGTCGAGGTCGAGGCCGTCGGAGATGTGTGCGGCCTTGATGAGCTCTTTCGGCGTGGCGGCGACCTCTTCGAGGGTGTCGCCGGTGGTCCAGTAGTGCCAGGTGTCCAGGGCGATGCCGACGTTGGCGCGGCCTGCGCGTTCGATGATCTCCAGCGAATGGCGGTGCCGGTTGAGGTTCGACCACGCGAGCGGCTCGAGGTAGAGGTCCAGACCGTGGTCGGCCGCGATGTCAGCGGCCTCGCGCACATTGGAGGCGGCCGCCTCCAGCGCCTCGTCCTCGCTCAGTCCCAGCGTCCCGCGGTAGCGGAGGTCCTCGGCGGTGAGCTTCCCGGCCTTGAAGTCCTTCACGACGTTCCAGTCGACGGGTCCGGTGCACAGCTGCAGGATCGGGGCGCCCAGCACCTCCGCGATACCCGCCATCCGCCTCACCTCGGCGAGGAACTCGGCGCGGTGCTCGCCCTGGCGTTCGAGGTCGAGCACCGCGCCGAGTCCTGTGACCTCCAGGCCCTCCAGGAGCGGCAGCAGCGACTCGGCGGAGTACCCCGCGTCGAGGTAGCGGTACAGCTTCGGGCTCTGCAGCTCGATGCCGCCGTAGCCTGCGGCTTTCGCTACGGCGATGTCGTTCACGACGTTGCCGTAGAACGTCGTGGTGACGTTCATCGAGAGCTTGGTCATGGTGCGACTCCTTCAGCTTGTTTAGTTTGTCCTAACAATAAGCCTTTTAGAGCGGGGGTGCACTGATCGATCGACGTCACGTCGAGTACTTGCGCTGCCTGGACGGCGATCGACGCGAGGAAAGGTGCCGGGGCACGCACGGGCTCGTGTTACCGGATCGGTGAACAGCTGGGTGTGCATCCCGGGGCGCTGCGCACCTGGGTGTAGCAGGCCGAGACCGACGAGGAGTCCGTTCCACAGGCGCCACCGAGGACCGGGACCGCATCAGCGAGCTCGAACGCAAAGTTCGCACTGCGGGGCACGCACGGTCGTACTCAGTGGCAAGCAGAAACCGTTCACGCTTCGTCTTCACTCGACAGACGCTTGGGCCACACCAGTCACACTGGGGTTAGTGGGTGCTCTCGCTGAGGCTGGTGGGTTCTTACACGCGGGCCAGGGAGTGGATGTCCTCTCGGAAAGCGGCAGCCACTTCTTCGCTGACGGTGGTGCGCGTGTCTTGGATGGCGTCGAGGTAGTCCGCTGTGGTGGGCCCAAGCTGGGTCTGGACAGGCGTGTCCGCGTAGACAGCCGTTTCCAGGGCTCGTTGTGACGCAGCGCGGGCAGCGAACTCGATGTCCGCCGGTGAGTAGCCCTCAGTGCGCGCCACCAACTGAGGTACGTCGACGGAGTCATGGACCGTGTCGGGAATGAACCGTTGCCACATGGCCGTTCGTGCTTCGGCGTCGGGCAGGCCGATCGGGATGACGTAGTCGAAGCGGCCGTGGCGCAGGAAGGCGGAGTCGAGGGCTCGGATGAAGTTGGTGGCGCACACCAGCAGGCGGCCGGGTTGCTCCCGGAAGGCCGGGATGATCTTGAGCAGCTCGTTGGTCACGCCCTGGGTGGGGCTGGGGGGCTCGCCGGAGCGGTGGGAGGCGATTTCCTCCACCTCGTCCAGGAACACCACCACGTGCTCCAGCTCGGAAATCTGCAGGAAAGTTTGGCGCAACGCCGCGGCCAAGCCGTCGGGTTCTGCGGCCAGGCGTGAGGGGAAGATCTCCACGAAGGGCCATTCCAGCCGGGAGGCGATGGCTTTGGCGAAGGTGGTCTTGCCGGTGCCTGGTGGGCCGAAGAGGACCACCGCCCGTGGGGGCACGACCCCGTAGGTGTCGGCCAGATCTGGTTCAGCCAGCGGGAGTACCAGGCGTCGTTCCAAGAGTTGCTTCTCCTGTTGCATCCCCGCCACGTTGTCCCACAGGTTCCGGGGGAGCACCCTGCCGCCCAGCAGGGTCAGGGGTTCCAGTTCGGTGCGTTGGACTGGGATGGTGCGCTCGAAGAAGCGCAGGTTCTTCACGTCCCGGAATCCCCTGCTGAGGAAGGGTCCGAGGCGGGTCTCGGTGGCCGGCATCAGGGCGGACAGCTTCGTCAGTCCCAGTGGTGCCATGCGGGTCTCGAGGGCAGCCAGTAGAGAGGTGCCGATGCCTCGGCCTCGCCAGTCTGGCAGCGTGGCCAGGTAGACCACCCAGCCTTGCTCGTGAGCGGCCCGCCCTACAGCTGCCCCGATGACCTCCTCTCCGTGCAGGGCGATGACGGCGTAGTCCTCCTGGCAGGAGGCCAGCACCTCGGAGAGGGAGTACACCGGCTCGACGCCGGCGGCCGTCATCGTGCTCCACAGGTGGAGCACCCCGTCCAAGTCCGAGGGGTGGAAGTCTCGAATCCGCCAAGCGGTCATGGGCACATCCCTTCGTGTCAGGCGCGGTGATCGGTCAGGTGAGGCTGTCCGGTTCCCGGCCGCCCTGAAAGGGCCAGGGCGTTCACCGTAGGTTTTGGTCAAGCAATGGCTCTGGTATTGGTGCGGGGACACCCTTTGTCAGTCAACGGGGGTCGACGAGAGGAGCAGCCTGGGAGTGGCAAGAGTTCAGTTGGGGCGGTAGAGGAGCCCCGAGTAAACCCATGATCGGTCACCGCTCCTCACCTCCGGGGGCACCCCTCGATGTTGCGGCCATCACAAAAATCTACCGCCCAGACCTCCAAACGTCCTGCATATGTCCTAACATAATGACATTAAGTCCAGTGAGACGTGGATCACGCGCCGAGTGCCGCTCGGACCGGCGAACCCTCACTGTGAAGAGCGCGTCGACCGCGCACCAACGAAGGAGCCTTCGATGGCTATATCTGCACCCCGGGAAGCAGCCGCTGCGCTGCCTCCCCTCACCTCCGGGCCGCATCGCAAGCGCCTCGGTCTCATC
>NZ_JAVKPV010000028.1:0-2443 GCF_040981075.1 Kocuria sp. CPCC 205263
GGCTGGTCCGCCTGGTCACCGTTGCCCAGGGCAGGTCCTGGGCGCGCCGGTAGCTCAGCGCCCCGGGAATCCGGCCCTTCTCGCCCAGTGGGGTCCCGCGGGCGAAGTCGGCCCACAACCGACGGACCTGGCGGCCGTGGGCGTCGATCTCCTCCCAGTCGGCGCCGGCCACGAGTCCGGTGCCGGCCCAGGTGTGCTCGTGGCCGAACAGCAGCGGCAGGTCGATGGCGTGGGAGGCTCCGTATGGGTTGCCGGGGGCGGCCCAGGAGATCTCGTAGGTGTGGGCGGTGCCTCCGGCGCGGGTGTGGCGGGTGGCGAAGCGGCGGATGGCCCGGGTGTAGACGGCTGCGGTCACGTAGTCCACGACGGCGCGGCGGATCAGCGGGCCGATCAGCGGCAGTTGGACCCATCGTCGCAGGCGGGGGGCGCCCGGGATGTGCAGGCGGGCTTCTTCAGCGGTGTGACCGATGAGGACGTCGATGTGTGGAGCCACCCGGTCCCAGGCCGCCTCGATCCCGTCCTCCTCCGGCAGGGGGTGGTGGCCGTACTGGGTGCCGAAGGCCATCGCGCCCATGAGCCCGAAGGCCGCGGCGTGGGCGGTGACCTCGGCTTGGAGGGCCACGACCGTCTCCGGCGGGGTGGTGGCGGTGACGATCTCGGCGGCCTGGTTCATGGCCTCGTTCATTGCGGCCCGGCCGCGGGTGATGCCCAGTGGGGGGCTCTGGAGAATGGCGCGGTGGAACAGCGAGGGAGCTCCGGGGGTGGCCATGAGGTGGGCCACCGCATCAGCCCCGGCGGACTGGCCGAAGACGGTGACGTTACTGTGGTCTCCACCGAAGGCGGTGATGTTGCGCCGCACCCAGCGAAGGGCCTCCAGCTGGTCCAGCAGCCCCAGGTTGGCCGGGCGGTGGTGGCCCGAGCCCAGATAGCCGAACAGCCCCAGCCGGTAGGTCACCGAGACCACTACGACGCGTTGTTCGGCGACCAGCCGGGCCGGGTCCATGATCGCCGCGTCCCCGGCCCCGGTGGTGTAGGAACCGCCGTGGATCCACACCATCACCGGCAGCCTCTCGCCGGGTGCCACGTCGCGGGGCAGCGTCACGGACAGCCGCTGGCAGTGCTCGTCCCGGGGCAGACCGGCCATGGCCCCGCCGAGGACCTCCTCGAGAAAGGAGGATCGGACCTGCGGGCAGGCCGGGGCCGGGGCGGTGGCGGCGAAGGGCTCCACCCAATCCGGTGCCGGGGCGGGGGCGGTGAACCGGCCGGCCGTGGCGTAGGGGATCCCGGTCGCCCGGATCACCTCACCGTCGACCCAACCGTGGACGGGCCCGCAAGCAGGGGTGAACGTGAAGGTGGTGGTCATTGTTCCTGTTCTGGCCGGTCATTGGTAGGGAAGGTGGGGGTTGCACCCGCCAGGGGCAGGGGCTGGCGTGGGAATGGTCAGCCGATGACGGTCAGTGCGGAGGGGGCGGATTCGACCCGCACTGTGGTGTTGGCCGGGACGGAGTGGACCTCGCCGTCGAGCTGGTAGGGCATCGGTTTGAGGGCGGTGAACTCGTAGCGGGCCACACTGGGCTGGTCCCCCAAACCGGTGGTGGCCGCGCGGGCGGCCTTGAGCAGCACGCGCCACTTGGCGGTGTGCGGGAAGAGGATCACCTCGAAGCGCCCGTCGGCCGGACGGTCCTCGGCCTCACTCAGGGTGGCGACCTTGGCCATCTGGGGGATGTTGGCGAAGACGAGGCTGTCGATCTTCTGGCGGGTTCCGTCGGTGTGCTGGATGCGGAAGGGTCGGAACTGCGCGAAGGTCCGCACCACCGAGACCATCTCCTTGAAGGCCCCTTTGTTGCCCTTCTCCATGTCGATGGCCACCACCGGGGTCAGCCCGAAACCGATGTAGGAGTGGGCGTAGAGGGCCTCACCACCCGGTCCGTTGCCGGTGGACAGGCGCAGCAGATCCATCTCTCGCACCCGGCCTTCGGCGATGGCCTGGGCCAGGGGCTGGCGGGCGGTGGTGCGGTGGTGGTCGTTGGCGTTGCCGGCAGGGAGGACCGCGCACACGGTGTCGGTGGTCCCGGCGGCCATGACGCCGTTGACGACCTCGTTGTAGCCCCCGTCGCCACTGACCGAGACGATCAAGGTGTTCGGGGTGCTGGCCGCCTCCTTCGCCAGGTCCACGGCGTGTCCGGCGTGCTCCGTGGGCAGCATCCGGATCTCCGGGGCATAGGGCAAATCTTCCTGCAACTGGTCGCGCAACTTCGCGGCCAGTTCCGGGGCGTCGCCGGTGCTGTGCGGGTTGAAGATCACACAGATGGTGTCGAACCGGCGGACCGCCGGGTCAGTGGGATCCGTGGTGTCGGTGGCGTGGGTGGTGTTCATGGTGTACCTGTCGGTGAGGGCTCGGGCTCGGGCGGGGTCATGGGCTCTCATGCGGTGTCGCGGGCGT
>NZ_JAVKPV010000028.1:2873-4077 GCF_040981075.1 Kocuria sp. CPCC 205263
GTGGGGTGGAGCTGGGCGGCGAGGCCGCCCAGCAGGATGGTGATGCCCTGGTCGAGTTCGGCGGCCCCGTCGTAGTCGGCCAGTACCGGGGCCATGGCGCGCAGGCGGGGGAAGGAGCGGGCGGGCAGGCGGTGCAGGCCCAGGCGCAGCAGGTCCTCGTTCTCTTCTGCGTCCACGACGATCTCCTGGAGCTCGTTGAGGATGTGCCCGTAGAGGTAGCCGTAGTAGGCCCGGTAGACGTGCAGGGCGTCTTCCGGGGTGAAGCCGGCGTCGATGAGCAGGGTCAGGATGTTCTCCAGCGGGCGCAGGGTGCCCAGCGGGCGCAACCCCAGCGGGGTGGACAGCGGCCGGGTCACCAGCAGCGGCACCACGTTGGGGTGGGCCAGGGCCAGGGCCCGGAAGTCGTGGGCGGTGGCGCGCAGCTGGGCCTGCCAGTGACCCTCGTCGGTGGGGATGACCAGCTGGTCCAGGACCAGCTCGGTGATCCCGTCGAGCAGGTCCGCCCGGTTCTTCGCATACCGGTACAGGCCCATCGGGTCCCGGCCCAGCTCGTGGCCCAGCCGGCGCATGGACAGCGCCTCCAGGCCCTCGGCGTCCACCAGGGCCAGGGCCGCGGTCAGTACGACCTCCCGGCTCAGCCGCGGCCGGCGCGCCTTGGACTCGGTGGTTGTCGACGAGGGGTCCTCGATGGGGTCGATGTCGGTATCGGGGTCTGCGGCAGGGGAGCTCATGGGCATCAGGGTCCTTCCATCAGGGGGCTTTGCATTAACCACAGTCTACACGTACAGTCTACGGTGTAGGCAAGGCGTCGAGCACACTGCGCCCCCCGGCCTTCCACTGACTGCGCCGACGGCGATCTGCTGTCCGGAGCCCTGCCGCACCCGGCACCCCTTACGTCTTTCAGGAGAATCCCTTGACGAACACTGCTTCCCACACCGCCACCACCGGCGCCGAGCACACGACCCGTCGCGCCACCGAGACCAAGAACGCGACCAAGACCACCGAGTTCATCGCCTACCTCGGGGTGCTGGTGGCCATCGTCGTGACGGCCGTCCTGGTTGGTGACGGCGGGGCCGAGGACGGCGCCGATCTGTTCGACGCCCGTCAGGCCGTGGAGTACATCACCTACCTGACCATCGGCTACCTGGTGTCCCGCGGGCTGGCCAAGTCCGGCAGCCGCGAGTACTACACCGCCTGAGCACCC
>NZ_JAVKPV010000049.1:0-689 GCF_040981075.1 Kocuria sp. CPCC 205263
CGCCAGAGCCGTTGGATCTTCTTGTGGTTCACGACCCACCCCTCGCCGCGGGCATCGTGGTAGGCCCTGCGGTATCCCCACCGCGGGTGCTTCTTCGCATACGCCCGCAGCCAGTCCCGCAACGCCAGGTCCGGGTCGGCTGTCGTCTCACCCTGGAGCGGGCGACGGTATGCGGACCTGCTCAGCCCGGCCAGACGGCACGCCATTCGTTCGCTCACCCGCAGCTTGCGCTTGAGGTGGTCGACGGCGGCGCGGCGCCTGCCCGGGCCTAGAAGTTTCCCTCAGCCAGCTCCTTGAGCGCGGCCTTCTCGAGCTCTGCCTCGGCGAGCAGCCGCTTGAGCGTGGCGTTCTGCTTCTCGAGCTCCTTCAGCCGCTTCGCGTCGTCGGCCTTCAGCCCGCCGTACTGGTTCCGCCACCGGTAGTACGTCTGCTCGGACACTCCGAGCTCTCGACACACCCCGGCGATGTCGCTACCGCCCGCGAGCATCCTGTCGGCCTGCCCGAGCTTACGGACGACCTGCTCCGAGGTGTGACGCTTCCTGCTGTTCGTCATGATCTGACCAGTCTCACTGCCCGGACCCCCGGGCAACAGGACGACTCACACAACCACCGGACCTACCAAACGGGGTCAGCCCACCACTGTGCGTGCACGCGAGCCTGGAGCCATCCACGCACCTGCTGTTGGGCAG